>CAZKIZ010000001.1:0-37437 GCA_964552935.1 uncultured Rhodohalobacter sp.
ACTATATCCAAAAGAATTATTCTAAAAACAGTACGCCTCAAGAAGAACCGGCTTAATAGCTCGGTTCGTCTACTGAGTCTTAATTGAGCATGGTGCTATTGGTTGCAGGTTGCAAACGCCATCATATCCATATTTGTGACCCTGATGAATCACTAAGCATTTTTGTAATGGAAACTGCCTTTCGAGAAATATTTGCTAATCACTATTGATAGAAACGCTACCATTTCTGGTACGAACTTGATGATCATCAATTCAGAGTTTTCCGAGGATCCAATACCAGTAGTACCTTTTTCTTCGCTTTTACCGGAAAAACAGAAGGAACAAGAATTAATTGGTCAACTGATGCAGTTTACTATTGATTACGATGGAGAACAAAAGACAGTCACTAGTTTTGTTAAAAAAGAGAATCTGAATTTGATCCGTAATCTACCAGTGTATCAATCTGCCTGACAAGCAAACACGATTGTGTTTAGTTGTTGTTTACAATCAATGACTTAGACACGCTTCGTATTTACCAAATCGTTATTTATTATCGGCCTGCTGGTCATTATACAATCTACAGTGCAAATATCTGCTCTGCGAGAACCATTCCTGAGGACTGATCCACTACATCAACAATCATTGAATCTAATCTGTATCTCACCAACTGATAAAGGTAGGATAGCTAATCCAATCAGCCGGCTCAAGTAGCTATTGAACTTATCCTTTTATTTGCAGATATTATGTAAGCGCTTACATCTTTGGTGAAATTGAGCAATTGTAAGATTTTTCAACAGCAGATGTAGCCTTACCGATAGTTAACTGGTGAATAACACCAGCAATCAAACCACATCTTCTATTGCCTAAAACGATATACGATATTGCCAAAGCTGCTAATGTAAGTATTGCTACGGTCTCAAGGGTTTTCAACAAAAAAGGCCGGGTTAAAGAGGAGACCCGCAAGCGGGTGCTAAAAGTTGCGGATGACCTTGGGTATCATCCCCAGGTGTTTGCCCAGGGACTGGCCCGGAAAAAAAAGAACAGCATCATGATGTTTGTTCCAATTATGTCGAACCACTTTTTTATGGAAGTTCTTGGCGCAATACAGGATAAACTCACCGACAGAAACTTCGAACTGAATATCGTTCATATTACGCCCGATGAAGATGTATTCTCCCAGGTCGAGTATCAGCTGAAGCGTCAATGGGCAGATGGGTACCTGTTTGTATCGCTCCATTTTGATCTTGCACAGTGGGAGATATTCAAGAAGTTTGATGTACCCATTTCTGTTATTGATGACTCAAATTCACTGTTTGATTCTGTCTCTGTTGATAACATAGAAGGATCATATTTGGCCACCGAATACTTTATAGAAAAAGGGTACAGACGAATTTCACACCTGACCGCTTACCCAAAAGCATTTCCGGTTCGGCAGCGACTGCAAGGGTATAAAAAAGCACTTGAAGATTACGGCATTGACTTCCAAAAAAATCTTGTCAAAAGCGGCAATGATATGTCACGCGACGGGTTTACCGAACGAAGCGGCTACCAGGCTATGAAAAAGATTTTAGCAATCAACCCGTTACCGGATGCGTGTGTCTGCGCATCAGATATTAAAGCAATTGGAGCTTTAAAAGCGATGAATGAGCAGGAGACACATATACCAATGATTAGCTACGATAATTTAACCATAGCAGAATATATAGGTCTTTCTACTGTTCATCAGCCCATTTATGAAATGGGAGAAAAGGCAACTGAAAGCCTGATTAAACGAATCGAAAATCCTTCATTACATCCTTCAAAAACGATTTATAACCCGGAACTGGTGATAAGATCATCATCCGAAATAGAAGCAACTATTCAATAAAACTCACGAATATGAAAACAAAATATTACTCATTCCTGTTTTTGATTGCGTCATTATTCATTGCGCAGCTACCTGTCACCCTGTTTGGACAGGCTGTTCAAACTGATCCCGCATTTCCAACTGAGGATCAACCGGTAACCATTGTCTTTGATGTTTCGGAGACACAACGAAATGATCTCGAAGGGTTTACAGGCGATGTGTATGCCCACACCGGAGTCATTCTCAATGAGTCTAATAAAAACAGCGGCAACTGGCAGTATGTGATCTCAGATTGGCCGGTTGATATTCCCCGAGCCCAGCTTACTTCTCTTGGAGATGACAAGTGGGAGCTCCAGATTGATGATATCAGGGAATATTATGAAATACCCGATTCTGAAGATCCGGTTCTCCAGCTTGCATTTGTTCTCAGAAACAGTGCCGGAACGCTTCAAACAGAAGACCTTTTTGTTGATCTCTTTGAGGATGAACTGAGCGTGCGGTTCAATCGTCCCAATGTATCGCGGTTAAATCCCTATTTTGCAGAGCTAAATGAGTCCGTAGAGTTTGAAATAGTGGGTTCTGCCCCGGCAGGAACACTCACCTCGATTACACTTTTTGAAGGTGAAAACGAAATTGCATCTGCCTCAGACAGCAATACCTTAGAGTATACCTACACGGTTTCTTCTACAGGGCGGACCGATTTTTTTGTAGTCGCTGAAGATGAATCAGCAGCTACTGTTCGCGATTCGGTTTTTATCATCGTAAATCCGGATGTGCCTGTTCAGCCCCGCCCCGATGGAATTGAAGACGGAATTACCTATCACGATGGGGACGACTCTAAAGTCACGTTCTCTTTCTACGCCCCGGATAAGGAATTTGCTTATCTGCTGGGAGATTTTAATGACTGGGAAGTTAATCCCGATTATTTTATGGCCCGCGATGAAACCGGGAATTTTGATGGGTACCACTACTGGCTGGAGGTAGACGGACTTGAGCCGGGACAAGAGTACGCCTTCCAGTACTTTGTTGAAGGTGAAATCCGCGTGGCAGATCTCTATTCCGATAAGGTACTGGACCCATGGAATGATCAGTTCCTGATATCAGACGGCACGTATCCCGACCTGATGCCGTACCCGCAAGGGCTGACCGAAGGCATTGTTGGAGTGATTCATCCGGGAGCGGATCCGTACGACTGGCAGGTAACAGATTTTCAGCGGCCAAAAGCTGAAGAGCTGATCATTTACGAACTGGTGATCCGCGATTTCTTTGATCACGGCACGTATGCGAACCTGGCCGACACGCTCGATTATTTTGAGCGGCTTGGTGTAAACGCTATTGAACTGATGCCGGTCTCGCAGTTTGACGGAAACATCAGCTGGGGATACAATCCGTCGTTCCATTTTGCGCTGGAGAAAGCGTACGGTCCCGCAGAAGACTTTAAACGATTTGTAGATGAGGCGCATCAGCGCGGCATAGCGGTCATCCTTGATGTGGTGTACAATCACGCGACGGACCAGTCTCCGCTAATCAGACTGAAGGGCAGCGATCACAATGAGAATCCGCTTGTTGGACCGGGGCACGCCTACAACGTATTTAATCACCTGAATCACGACCATCCCTACATTCAGTACTGGCTGGATCGGGCAAATGCTCACTGGCTCGAAAAGTATAACGTAGATGGATTCCGTTTCGACCTCACAAAAGGCTTTGCAGCCAATCCCGGCATCAGTTCAAATGTGGACAGCTACAACCAGGGCAGGGTAGATAACCTCAAACGGATGGGAGATGCGATGTGGAGCGCCGATCCGGATGCATACATCATTCTTGAGCATTTTCAGCGACAGGAAGAGATAGAACTTTCGGCCTACGGCCGTGATGAGGGTTTCCAGGGAATGATGTTCTGGAACAATATGAACAATCAGTTTTCTGAAGCCAACATGGGATACCCATCGAACCTCTCCGCAACCTACTTTGGTAATATTGACGGACTTGGGGAGGCAAACGCCATTACCTATATGGAAAGTCATGACGAACAGTGGACGATGCTGAAAAACCGAAAATTTGCAAATGTAAGTCCCGACGGAAGCCACGATGCAACCGACGTTCGCACCGCACTAGAGCGCAAAAAGACCGCTGGTGCATTCTTTCTAACGGTGCCCGGCCCGCGTATGCTGTGGCAGTTTGGGGAACTCGGCTACGGTGGTGGCCCCGGTGAGTGCCTGAAACCGGGTGACGGTTCAGACGGCGATTGCGAAGCCTCCGATCCCGGACGGACGGACCCCAAGCCGGTGCGATGGGACTACTACGAAGTTCCGGCCCGATTTAACCTTTACAGATCCTGGAGTGAGATGCTGAGATTGAGGCACGAAAACCCGGTCTTCAGAAGCATGGAAACTACGGTTGAGTCATCCCTCGCAGGTACGGTTAAATGGATGAGATTGCTCCATGAAGATATGGACGCTATGATCATCGGCAACTTTGGTGTTGAACCGGAAACATCCACGCTTACTTTCCCCGGTGCCGGTGTTTGGTACGACTTTGTGCTTGGTGAAGAACTGACAATTGAATCGGCTGATCACACCTTTGATCTGCAGCCGGGTGAAGTTCGCATTTACACATCTGAGTTTGTGGAACCTGCTGGAGAAAATGTGTTTGTCAGCGCTGAAAGAAACGAGCAAAACACGCAGCCTGAAGCGTTCCGGCTGAATCCCAACTATCCAAACCCATTTAATCCTACCACAAACATCTCGTATGAAGTGCCGGAAAGTGCTCCGGTTGTGATTACCATTTATGATATGCTTGGAAGAGAAGTGTCAACGCTTGTGAACGAGAACCGACATCCTGCCGGGTCGTTTACAGTTACGTTTGATGCTTCAGGACTGAGCAGCGGTATCTACTTCACACGACTTGAAAGCGGATCAACGTCGGTAACAAGAAAAATGTCTCTGATTAAATAGTGATCTTTTTCAATCCAATCGGTACATCATTTAATGAATATGGATAACGAAATGAAAACAGGGTTTAAAAATTGGTGGACGATTCTGCCACTGCTGGCCGGGCTGATATTTTTAGTATCGGCATGCGGTGAACCGGAACAGAATGAATATAAGGCGACTCCGCCCGAATGGTCGTATAACGCGACTATTTACGAGGTTAACATTCGCCAGAATACACCTGAAGGAACCTTCAATGCGTTTGCTGAAGATATCCCGCGACTGAAGGAGATGGGGGTGAAAATCCTCTGGCTGATGCCTATTCATCCTATCGGTGAAAAGAACCGTAAAGGAACACTTGGCAGCTACTACTCCATTGTGGATTATACGGGTGTAAATCCTGAGTTTGGAACCAAAGAAGACTTCCGGAACCTGGTTCAGAAAGCTCATGATCACGATATGAAGCTGATCCTGGACTGGGTTGCCAACCACACGGCCTGGGATGCTGTTTGGACCGAAACCAATCCCGAATTCTACGAAACGGATGAGGAGGGGAATTTTTTCCCGCCTGTTGACGACTGGGAGGATGTAATTCAGCTTGATGTTGAGAACCCCGAGATGCAGGAACAGATGATTCAGGCGATGGAGTACTGGGTTCGTGATTACGGGGTGGACGGCTATCGCGCTGATGTTGCATACATGGTACCCACCGACTTTTGGGTTCAGGCCCGTGAGCGTCTCGATCAGATCAAGCCTGTATTTATGCTGGCTGAGGCTGAAGAGCCGGAACTGCACCGCGCATTCGACATGTCATACGCATGGGACTATGCCCAGACCATACGGGATATCGGTTCGGGTGAAGCAGATCTCTCTGATCTCGACGAAGCACTGAGCACCAATTTTGAACGCTTTAACCGAAGTGATTTCAGAATGTTTTTCACAACCAACCATGATGAAAATTCGTGGTCGGGAAGTGATCCGGATCTATATGGCGAAAATTTCGAAAACTTTGCGGTTCTCTCAGCAACTGTCTGGGGGATGCCGCTGGTCTATAACGGCCAAGAATCGGGCCTGGACAAACAGCTGGAATTTTTTGAAAAAGATGAAATTGAGTGGGGCGACTATAAATATGAAGAGTTCTACAGAACGCTGCTGCACCTGAACCGTGATAACCGTTCTTTATGGAATGGTGAACAGGGTGGAAGCTACCTTAAATCATCTACCGACCGTGATGATGTGATCTTTTCATACAAGCGGGTTACAGACAGTGATCGCGTTTTTGTGGTGCTCAATTTTTCAGATGAAGAGGTTGAGTTTACGTTCGATTCAGGAAGTCAGGGTGTTTGGAATGATGTTTTTTCCGGTGATGAAGTTGAAATAAATGCTACCATGCGGCTGGATAGCCATTCTTACAAACTCCTGGAAAGACGGCAATAGATTAAGACTCATAAATTTCCATAATTAACTACGAAATATGAAACCACAACCACGCCCCCGACTAAGTTTTTGGCAAATCTGGAACATGAGTTTTGGATTTATGGGCATCCAGTTCGGTTTTGCACTTCAAAATGCAAACGTGAGCCGGATTTTTGAAACACTTGGCGCCAATGTTGATCTGATTCCTATTCTCTGGCTTGCGGCTCCCGTAACCGGCTTGGTTATTCAACCGATCGTCGGCTATTTCAGCGATCGCACCTGGACCCGGCTTGGACGCAGAAGGCCCTACTTTCTTTGGGGGGCGATCTTTGCATCGGCCGCGCTCATTGTGATGCCAAACTCTCCCTATCTCTGGGTGGCAGCCGGTATGCTCTGGATTTTAGACGCCTCCATCAACATCTCGATGGAACCATTTCGTGCATACGTAGGGGATATGCTCCCTTCGGATCAGCGAACGAAAGGATTTGCCATGCAGAGTTTCTTTATTGGAACCGGAGCCGTAGTTGCATCGGCTCTGCCATGGATCATGACAAACCTGTTTAACGTCGCCAATACAGCTCCTGAAGGAATGATACCGCCATCTGTAAAATGGTCGTTCTACATTGGCGGTGCAATATTTTTACTTGCGGTTATGTGGACGGTGTTTCGATCACATGAATACACACCCGAAGAGCTTGAAGCATTTGAGGAGTATGAAAACGATCTGATTGAGGACTCCGGCGAAGTAAAGCGCGAAATACCGATTGAAGCAGGAGAGGGGCAGAAAAAAATAACGTTTGGCTATATCTTCACCTTCTTGGGTATTTTGACATCAGCGGGAGTTTATTTTGGTCAGTACGACGTTGAACTTTACATTCTGACGGTTGGTGTGTTGGTTCTCGGCCTGATTTCACTCATCGCCGGATTTATTCAGCGCGGGGGAAATACAGAACAAGGGCTGGTAGTGGTGGTACACGACTTTTTAACCATGCCCAAAACCATGATTCAGCTCGCTGTGGTACAGTTTTTCTCATGGTTCGCCCTGTTCGCTATGTGGATCTATACCACGGCGGCGGTAACGTCTCATATTTACGGAACCAGCGACACAACCTCTGCTCTCTATAATGAAGGTGCCGACTGGGTTGGAATACTGTTTGCGGTGTACAATGGGTTTGCTGCTGTCATTGCTTTTGGACTTGCCCCGATGGCCAAAGCCACAAGCCGAAAAATAGTGCATGCCGGAGCACTTGTTGTTGGCGGGCTCAGTCTGATAGGCATCTACTTTTTAAACTTTTCCGTTGATACCACTCTTTTTGGTGTCGATCTGGTTATAACATCACCTATGCTCTTAGTTATACCTATGATCGGTATTGGACTGGCCTGGGCCAGTATTTTGGCAATGCCGTACGCTATTCTAGCCGGATCACTCCCGGCAAAAAAGATGGGTCTCTACATGGGGATATTTAACTTCTTTATTGTCATTCCGCAGATCATTGCGGCCAGTATGCTTGGGTTTATTACCCGGAACTGGTTCAGCGGCGAGGCGATCTTCTCCCTTATGCTTGGAGGGGCGGCCATGATTATTGCAGCCTGCAGCATGTATTTTGTAGATGATGTAGATGCCGACCTCGATTCTGAAGAGATGGAAGCCGCGGGACTGCCGGGTGAATAGCTTTTTTTGTGCAATTATCATCAATTATTCTGAGACGTACAGATCGATCTGCGTAAAGAGGTAATATTTGTTGATAGTAGCAGTGCAAAATCCTATATTCTGTGCTTTGCAATATTTGGAGGGGTGCCAGAGTGGTCGAATGGGCTCGCCTGGAAAGCGTGTGTATCTCGAAAGAGATACCGAGGGTTCGAATCCCTCCCCCTCCGCTGAATCAAATTTAGCGTGGTCTGATTAATCATCGGGCCGCGCTTTTTTTTATGGAAATTGGTTCCCTTCCCCTGATTAACCGACAGATTCCGCACGAGTAAAATACCTGCCCGTCATTAACTTGCGATCCCGTTTTAGTTTTATGGTGCTCCGGCCGATAAAAAGAGTACTCATTACAGGACGCTCAATCGACAGTACGCTATTGAATTGCGTTGACCATCAATTGCATTGAAGCAGAACATGAGACTGACAGACGCTGGATGATACTCTTTTCACAAAAAATCAAAGCCATGAAGAGAAGCTATATAAATTGCGTGAACAGCTGGAGCATAAAAATACCCTGCATTAATTAGACCGTGAATCAGAAGTAAATACTTAGGAATGGGTAAGGTAAACGCAAAGCAACATATCGGGAATCTTCTGCTTAGCAGAGGCGTCATCAGTGAAAAACAGCTGAAAATGGCCCTGGATATTCTAAGCGAAGAACCGGATAGTTCAACACGGCGAATAGGGCAGATTTTGCACCAGGATCTGAGCCTCGATCGTCACGCCATAATGCGTGAGATTGCGAGTATTTATGCATTTGACGAAATTTTTTACGGTCAGGATCAACTCAACGAGCATCAGATTGAGACGATAAAAGGGTATGTAGAGCAAATTCCCAAAGAGGTTATTGATGAGATGGTTCATCAGAAAGCTATACCGGTAGCAAAAAACCAGACCTCTCTTACCGTTGCCACACCCGACCCTTCCAATCCGGAACTCTCCAATATCATCTCCAGGCTCAACTATAAAGAGTACGATATTCGGTACTGCAAGTATGAGCTGATTGAGGACACTCTCTCCAAAGTCTACGAGCAGAAGAATGAATTCCTGGACCTGCTCGAAGATATTGACATGGAGGAGGGGCAGATCAATGAAAAAGAGGAGAATGTTGACGAGGCTGAAATTGATGCCGAAATCAATCAAAGCATGCTCAACTCTCTTGTTGAAGGAATGCTTGTTGAGGGTGTTCGTCGTGGTGTAAGTGATATGCACATTATTCCAAGCGGTCCGGCCACAACCGACATCCGGTTCCGTACGGACGGGAAACTGCAGCTCTGGTATCAGCAGAAAAACGTGAAACCGGAGGCGATTACAGCAGTCATTAAAGATAAAACCCGTAATGTTGACCGGTTTGAGCGGGACAGCTCCCAGGATGGATTTATACAGCGCTCTGTTGATAATTACAATATCCGTTACAGGGTCTCAATCATGCCGATGGTAGGCGCTCAGTTTGAGCGTAAGTTCGAATCTGTGGTAATCAGGATCCTTGATGACAGGGAAGTAATTACAGACCTGAATGTTTTGGGTTTGCAGGAGAGGGCGAAAGCCGATTTTGTGAAAGCGATTGAGAAGCCCTCGGGGATTGTAATAATTACCGGTCCGACCGGGAGCGGTAAATCCACAACCCTGGTAGCCGCTCTCTACTACGTGATTGATCCGACCAAAAATGTTCTCACTATTGAGGAGCCGGTGGAGTATTTAATCAAAGGGGCACGGCAGCTCAAGATTGGAAAGAATATGACCTTTGAGCAGGCGATCCGCGGAATTTTACGCCATGATCCCGATATCGTTCTGGTGGGGGAGATGCGTGACCTTCAAACGGCAGAAGTGGCCATTAAAATGGCAAACACCGGTCACCTTACCTTCTCCACACTTCACACAAACGATGCTCCAAGTGCTGTTTCCCGGCTTTATAAAATGGGTATCGAACCGTTTTTGATTGCCAATGCCGTAAATCTTGTAATGGCGCAGCGACTCGTAAGGCGGCTCTGCAGCTGTAAGCAGCAGTACGATCCTCACCCTGAAACCTTAAGGGGTATTGGATTTACTGATGAAGAGATCGAATCCAATGCCTTCTATAAAGCCGTAGGTTGTGAGCGTTGTTTCGATACGGGCTACAAAGGACGTGTAGCAATTATGGAAGCTCTCTACTTTTCTAAAGAGATAAAACGTATTATCCTTGAGTCAGGAGGAGAGATCGATGAAGAACTCATAAAAGAGACGGCCATCAAGAATGGTATGCTTACGCTGAGAGCTTCAGGACGCGAGAGAATTAAAAACGGTGTTACAACCGTTGAGGAAATTATGGCAATCACAGTTGACGATTAGTACATTACGATATGGATGATGAAAAAAACATAGAACAAGGTATTATGCAAAAGCATCTTCGGGATCTCTTAAAAGATCCCCCAAATCTCCTGAAAAACTTCCATTACGAAGATGTACTTGCATTTTTGGAACTTGGCGAACAAATCCGCTTTTTCAAAGGGGATACCATTATAGGTGACGATGAGTACGTGAATTCAGCCTATTTAATCGCAGAAGGAAAGGTCTCTGTATGGAAGGAGAATATTCAGCTTGCCACACTCGATAAAAAAGAGTTTTTAGGAGAGACGTTTTTGTTTAGTAAAAATAACCGAATGGCAAGGGTAGCGTGCGAGGAGGATTGTATTCTTCTTAAATATGAACGGTATGTGGCGCTCAACTACTTCAGAAAACGACCTGAAAAACTGTTCAATATTTTTACTAAAAACATCATCGAAATACAGCAGAATAAAATTTCCGGTATGAATTCTCAACTTTTCGCTTTAAAGAAACGAATTCTTGACGATAAGAAGTGGTGAGGGGATACTTCACTACTTCTGTTTTTTGATAGTGCCACGATTTTAGTCCTCTCCTCTAAAGCATGTAATTCCCCAGATTTAATTTTTTTTGTAACAAAACGTCTCTGAAATAGTCTATATAGTAAAACATTAGAATTTTTTAATAATTAACTAAACTGCTTCATGGTTGAAATAGAATCATCAAAAGTCTCGCTCGAACCAATCCGCTCTATAGCCGGGGAGATTCTTGGACGCCTCCCGGACTCGTTCCGGGGAATGGACTACCATGAAGAGCTGGGTAAACAGATTAAAGCGCTCGACGACCTCAAGAGAAAAAGCCTGATGGAATCTCTGCACTCATTCTTACTCTACATGAGAAAAAATGAGGCATCAGATATTGACATAGGCGGAGCTGGGTGCGATGGTAAAATCTGGTATCGTGTGTTTGGAAATAAATCTCCGCTCAAGCTCCCCCAGGAACTCAGTTATAAAGAAACCGATGTGTTAATTCACAGCATTATAACTGAGGAACAGCGAAGAATTCTGCTTAAAGATCGCAATCTCGACTTTTCTTATTCTCTCCCCACTCAAAACGGAGATAAAGCACAGAGGTTCAGGGCCAACTCCTATTTTGATCTGGAGCACCTGGCGCTCAACATGCGGAAGATCGATGAAGAGATCCGTCCATTTAAAACTCTCGGGGTTCATCCTGAGGTAGCCAAAGCGCTGAGTCTGAAATATTTTAAATACGGCCTGACTCTCATTACAGGTATCACGGGCTCCGGTAAATCGAGCACGCTCGACACAATCATCGATGCGAACAACCGAACTGTAGATTCGCATATCGTAATCATTGCCTCACCTGTTGAACTTATTCACAAGCCGCATCGCTCTGTGGTTCGCCACAGGGAAGTTGGCCGTGATGTGACCTCTTTTAAAAATGGTGCTGTGCAGGCACTGCGTCAGGATCCGGATATTATTGTGATTGGTGAGCTCAGGGATCCGGAAACCATAATGACAACTCTCGAAATTACCGATTCGGGTCACAAAACGTTTGGGACACTTCACACCTCATCGGCAATGGAGAGTATCGAACGAATTTTGGGTGAAGTACCCACAGATGAGCAGAACAGGGTGCGATCGCGTCTCGCTGATGTGTTGACGGGCGTGATCAGTCAAAAACTGATTCCCAGCCTCGACGGAAAACGCGTGCTTGCAAAAGAAGTTCTGCTGGTAACCCCATCTGTTCGTGCGGCAATTCGTAACGATAACGTAAACGAAATATACCAGATGCTTGCAGAAGGCAGTGAAATGGGGATGATTACAATGGAACAGGATCTGAAGCGCCTTTTTGACGAAGGAAAGATCTCAAAAGAGGAAGCGATCAATAATGCCAATAACAAAAAGAGACTGTTTCAACTTTTTAACGACCTGGATTACTAAACGCTATGTTCAAACCAACAGAATTTATTGGGATAAGCCTTGAGGGCGACTCACTCAAAGTTGCACGTGTAGTATCGGATAAAAATCAACTGCGGCTGGTGCGTGTAGATGAGCTAACTCTTGTTGAGCCGATCAAACGATCGCAAAGTGCATCCATACTGGAGGAAGAGCCTGACGATACGCATTTTGAAGATGAGCTTGATGCAGATCTGATCTTTGGCCTTGATGATGACGATAAAAAAGAGGAGAAAAAAAGCAAAAAGCCTGATGATTCTCCATCAAAATCTGACGATGATCTTTTTGGAGAAATTGATTTAGATGATCTGGATGGCGACGATTTTGGTGGCGGGGAAGATGACCTGCTGTCACAGTCATCTGACGACTCTATCAGTAATGAAAAACTTATTCACGACTACCTGTCAAGTGTAAATACCTCCCGCAAAATCGTTTCTGTAAACGTGCCTGCCGGAGATACGATCTTTCAGTTTCTGAGTGACCACAATTACTCCGAAATCAAGAAAAAGGAAGTTTTAGAGATTATAGAGGAGAAGCTATTTGCCCTCTATGACAGAAAGCCTAACGAAGATCTTTACGATTTTAAAATTCGTGATGACGGAACTCTTATTATCGGTTCGGTAGACCATGAGTCTCCAACTCTTAAAATTGTCTACAATGCGGGAGAAAAATTCAATGAGAATTACCTGATCAGGGATGTAATACCTGATGAGTCTGTGATGATGGGGATGTATCGAAGTCATTACGAAATGGACAGTGAAATAATTACGGCACTGCTTCAGATTGGAAAAAAGAAGAGCCGCCTTCTCTTTATGAGAGGAAATCAGCTGCTTCAGGTATCACCGGTGATTAACGAAGGGTTTGATCATAAAAACTACCTGAACACCATATTTTCCAAGATTTTATTTCAGATCGATACCGGAGAAGTACCGGCACTGGATCAATTGATTATTTTCAATAATGGAAAAGGGGAGAAGGTTCTCGATTTCTTTCGCTCCAGTTTCAGCGAATTAAAGATTGAAGAGTTCCAGTTCAACAGTGAAAAGCTTCTCTATGAGGAGTCACTTAAAGAGATTATTCCCTTTTACTCTACCGCCATCGGGCTGGCCTGCACCGCAGCAAAAAAAGAGATCACGAAGAAAATTGATCTCTCTTTTTTACCATCCTACGTCATCGACCAGCAGAAAGTGTTTCGCCTGCAGTGGCACGGTGTTTTGCTTCTGATTCTAATAGGCCTCAGCCCCATTCTTATCAACTACTTTTATCAGCAGAACAGCGCTGAAATAGATTCTTTAGAATTAAGATCGAATCAGCTTACGAATATGATCACGGAAGTGAATCCTTTTGTACTGCGATCTGAAGAGCTTTCTCAGGAACTGAGTCTCATGCAGGATCAGCTTACGCTGCTCACAGATCTCAACGAGGATAACATCCGATGGACCGTTACCATGGATCGATTTAACAGAGCTGTGCAAAATGTAGGAAACACATGGATTACATCCTTCAGGCAGAATGATGATGTGCTTATGATTGATGGCTATTCTCTTTTCAAGGAACGGATCCCGGAGTTAGCCGGCCAGTTTGAATCTGTAACGCTTTTGAACGTCCGCAAGCAAGAGCTGCGCGAACGCGACATATTCACATTTTCTATGATGATTCGGGATGTAGTTGAAGACAGATCACTCTTTACACCCCAACAAAATCCCGGAATTCAACAAGCATCAACCCAATAATCATGACGTACGCCATTCGAAATACTTTGATTTTGCTGTTTGTTCTTCTTCTGATTGCTGCAGGAGGGTATTCAGTCATTCAGTTTTACCAGGTTCCGCAAATTGAGAAGCTTCTGGAACAGGTAGAGAACAAACAGACTGAATACGATTCTAAACGTGAGATTGCAGATCGCCTGCCTGACCTGGAAGTTCGTTATGAAGAGTCGAGAGAGTTCATTGATAACTACGACAAAACATTATTCAGCACGAATAATCCGGATCAGGTTTATCGATTTCTCTCCATATTGAGCGATACTGATCCTATCGTTTTCGATTTCATTTATAATGACTCAACCCGAACCGACAGGTACGGAATTGTAACCTCACAGATAGCCGGCCGGGGACCTTACACGGCTGTTCTTAACTTTATGACGCGCATTGAGAACAGCGAGCCGGTTCAAAAGATTCAAGATCTTGTTATCTCCCCGGTGAGCCAGGTAACGGAATACAATTATGTAACATTTAACTTCCGGCTGGCCAGCTATTACGATCGTCTGAACTTCTTTACAACAAGAAATACCCCCGGTATATCTGACAGGGTATCTTTTGCATCACACAATCCATTCTATCCACTGATACGAAACGTTGAACCCAATACCGATGATCTTGTCAATGTTGAACAAAGTCAGCTTGTTGGAATTGGAAATGGCGTGGTCTATTTGCTGGATCAAAATGGAGTACTGCAAACCCTTCGTGAACGCGACAGAGTTTATCTTGGCCGTCTCGAATCGATAAACATTAATCAGGGCAATGTCTCATTTCGCCTCAATAAAGGTGGAATTGTAGATGTAATTTCGCTTGAGGTAAAACGATGAAAATCACAAAACGTATGTACAAAACAGCTTTATTAGTTCTCATATTTTTACTGGGAATCTCAGAACTACTTCATTCACAGGCAGTGGACGGACCTCCGCGCGAGTTTACAAATCCAGAGGAGATAATCTCCTTCGACAGGCGAACTCCCTACCAGGATGCGATTGAAATCCTGACAAACTATGCTCAAGAGTTTGAGCAGCGTTTCATTATCGATCGCACCAATGTAACGGGACCAATTGGCGTGTCACTCCCTGCAATGCACTGGAAAGACGCACTGAATTACATCATGCGGGTTCAAAACCTTGTGGCTTTTGAATCAGATGATATCATCGAGATTCTGACGGCCCAGGCTGCACGCGAGAAAATGCAGGAAGGTGAAGAAACCGTACAGCGCAGAACAGGAACAGAAGTTGCCGACGGTATGAGAATTTCTACCAAAACAAGGGAGATACGCATCAACGCTACATTTTTTGAGGGAAACAAACGTGCCCTGCGGGAGATAGGAGTTGACTGGTCCACTCTAACGAACAACGTACCTGCGAATCTTTCCGATTTTGTATCCGAGAGCGGCAGCGAAGAACTGCCAAGCGTAAATCTGGGTGGTGATCAGTTTGTTTCTGTGAATGCAAGGGGAGCTCAAAATGTATCTCAAAGTGTATTTAATTCGCTGATCAACTTTGGAGATGTTGGTGGAGGAATCCAGGTGCAGGCTCTCTTTAGCGCCTTTGAAGCTGATAACCTGGGTCAAATTCTTGCCACACCAAGTGTAAAAGTAATGGATGGGGAAGAGGGCCGTATTCAGGTTGGACAGGACTTTTCAATTAAACAGCGTGATTTTGCCGGAAACGTGACGGATCAGTTTTTCAGCACGGGTACCATTCTGCTTGTTCGCCCTCAAATCGTTGAAATAGGGGATACTACGCTAATCTATCTTGATCTTGAAGCTGAACGTTCCTCTGCTCAGCCTGATCCGGTTAGTACAGTAATTAACAAACAGCAGGCCAATACTCACGCACTGCTTCTTGATGGAGAAAGTACAGTGATTGCGGGGCTTTACAGGTCGGAGCAAACCGAAATCAGAAGAGGAATACCAATTTTGAAAGATCTCCCCGGGTGGTTTTTTGGACTGAAATACCTTTTTGGATACAACTCTACGGATGTCCAGGAGAGCGAACTAATTGTATTGCTTCAGGCAGAACTGGAGGAATCACTCGACGACCGGCTGCAGCGTGCATTCAGCAGCAAGGGTAATTTACTGGCTGATAAAAAAGAGGCGCACCGAAACAATATGAACTATATCAGCGATAAAAGCCCTGTTCCACCTGCAGGGGTGCCGGAACCGCCGGTTGATCACACAGTCCCTGATTTGGATTTGGGAGGTGAACAGACCAGTTCTCAGCCGGGCGAACAGAACAGATCCGTTCGCAATCAAACCACTGAGCTAAAAGAGATTGAATTAAATGAGATCCGTCCTTCACATACCCACACCGGTATCTCTGAATCGGCCGTCCAAAGGCGAAAGATTTCGGAAATGACAACCGCCTGGAATGCAGAAGAGATTCAGAATGTAAACGGCGATCATAAAGATTACGAATACTATGTAATTGGCGGATCATTCAGGCAGAGAAGAAATGCAGACAATCTCTATAACTCGTTCAAACGCGAGGGGCTGGACACTCATATGCTCTATAATCCCGTAACCGGATTCTTCTTTGTGGCGTATAAAGGGTTTGAACACTTTGAAGATTCAGTCGTGTACCTTAATCAAATAAAAGAGAACCGTCAGCCGGAAGCGTGGATTTCAAGGCTAATACGGCAGGAGAGAAGGCTCGATCTGAACGGTAACCAAGCAGAGAGATAAAGACGGAAACATGCGCGGATCTGTAGAAATATAACACAGATCCGTCGCATAGTTTCTGATTTTTCAGGAATATCCTGCTGGGATTTTACACCCTTCATTTAAAAACTGTACAAACCTGTTATTCCGTCTTCCATTCCAGCACGTTTGCTGATAGTGTCTTTAACTTGCTCTTATTCCAGACGCTTACAGGACCTGCGGACGCTCAGTTCTTGATTCAATCTACATCTTGTACCCTGAACCTTGGGCATTGCACCTTGTACGCGAGGCAGGAGCCACGCGTTACCAGCTCAAACCGTCTCTTCAGAGAGGTGGGTTGCGTTTTTATTTAGAAAAGCGATGGATATTTCATTGAAAAGTTCGGGATTTTCGATGTTGCATACGTGACCGCAATCTTCTATCACATGCAGTTCACTTCTCTCAAAATCTTTAATCATTTTCTTAACCGGTGGCAGGAACATATGATCTTCACTACCCATAACGTATAGTGTTGGATTCTGCATCTCTTTCTCTTTAAAATATCTCAGCAGCGGATTCACGTCATAGGTGAGCCTGAACCATTTCATAAACTCTTTTTTGGCAAGATTTTTTGCATCACTGATAAACATACTTCGAGACTCCTGGTGGTTTCTTTTCGGCATGATTACCCAGGCAAACAGTTTATACAGCCAAATGAAAGGGACAATTTTCTTAAATGTATGTCCAAGCCAGACCAGAATCCTGGAACGCACATCCATTCGGGTAATGGCTCCGCACAGCACAGCTGAAATAACAATTTCTGGCTTTAATTCTGCAATGGTGCGAATAATAATCGTCCCAAGGGAGACACCGACGAAATGGGCTTTCTCGATATTATTTTGCCTCAGGACTTCCAGAACATCCCGGCTGACGGTTTTAAACGTATACTTTTCTTTATAGTAAGCCTTCATGGTGCTCATCTCTTTAGACTTGCCGTGCCCGCGCAAATCTACCAAAAGCACATTAAACGCTTCCTGATACGCCCGAACCTGTTTGAACCAGATGGCCGAAGAGCCTCCGGCTCCATGTATGAACACAACCCAATCTCTGGAGGGGTCATTAAGAAATTTTTTATAGTAAAGCATCAGGCAAAGAGTGATAGCATAGATTTAACGCGATCATAAAACAGAAAAAATGCCTGCTGAAGTTTCAGGCACTCAATATTTCTTTTTAAAATTAAATGCGCCTTTTCTTGTATATAATCCCACAAAATAAACAAAGAAGACGCGCTAAAAAAATCGAAGCTCATTTATGCTTTGATGATCGTCGGTTCTTTGACTTTAATCCGGGTTTAATCTTGATCATAAGATACTCTCAGCTGTGAATACGAACGGACAATTTTGGGAAATTTTACTCATAACAACCGTCATATACCACAGCCGTATTGACGAAACTGGTAAATTCATCATAGAATTAATCGCAATTACTGCTGTCATACTATATCAAATCATTACTATCTTCATATAATGAAAAGTTTGTACGCACTGTTTAAAGTTTTTGCCGTTATACTGTCAACTCTGACAATCTACTCAGTATATATTGTTGGGTATGGCTGCTTAAGGCTCATTGGTAAATCTACTCAATCGTGGTTAAACCGTATTCTGCGTTTTTGGGGCAAAACCTGCGCATGGTTTTTATCCATATCTGTAGAAACATCGGGCGAGAAACCTGATCCGCCATTTTTTCTGGTTAGTAATCATCTGAGTTATGTAGATATCATTGTTCTCTTTAAGGAATTGAACACAACGTTTGTTGCAAAGTCGGAGGTAGCAGACTGGCCAGTGCTTGGATTTATCGCTAAATCAATTGGGATCGTATTTATTGATCGAAAGAACAGAATGGACATCTCCCGTGTAAACCGCGAAATATCTGCTAAGGTTTCATCAGACAGAGGGTTGACTCTTTTCCCAGAGGGAACAACCTCACCGGGTGCTAAAATATTACGCCTGAGGCCTTCGTTGCTTGAGTATCCGGCTACATCAGAACTTGGTGCGCACTACTGCTGCCTGCACTACAGTATCGATTCAGGGAAACAATTGGCGCACGAAATTGTTTCCTGGTGGGGTGACGCTCCATTGCATACGCATCTGTTTAGGCTGGCAAAAGAAACGTCGATAACAGCTGAAATCACGTTTGGCCAAAACATATTGCACGACAGCGACCGCAAACGTCTTGCGGAAAAACTTCATCAGAAGATGAGTGATCAGTTCAAGCCGATGTGCCAGATAGGGGATACTTCTTATGAACCGATACAGTTTTAATAGTGTTTAAAATTTAAATGAGCGGTAAAACAGCAAAGATTTTCGTTTTTATTGCAGCAGTTTACCTGATATCGGTCTCCCTGCGACTTATTTTTCCTGCAATCGAAAAACCCCATCTAAACCAGAATGAGGCCTCAATTGAGCTCAATGGCGAACATCTCTCGCTGAGCTACCTTGAGTTTGACAGCAGCGAAAGTGCATCAGTCATTGTTCTGTTCCATGATCCTTTCATTGAGCGCGAAAAATTGGAACCGTTTGCCAAAAGCCTCTCTGATGAGTTCAGGGTGCTCATTCCAATCTTTCCCACTCAAACAGAAGATGGAAGCCGGCTGAGTTACTCTGCGGAATCGCGGGCTGAAATATCATCCCGGTGGATTGAGAAGATGGATATCCCGAAAATTCATGTTGCCGGAAATGGATTTGGTAACGCGGTAGCCATTGAGTTTTTAAAGAGAGAAAGCGTTGAAATAGAAAGCTATGCGATGCTTTCTGCTCTCGGAGTGCAGGAGTTTCATTTTCTTGGATATCATTTGCTCAATCAGCCGATCTATTCGCTGCTTTATCCAATTGGCTTTATGATCGATTACGGCCTCCCAATTGCCGGCTGGAACGCTCAAAGCACCATTAATATGGAGAGTGTACGGTTTATAAACGAACTCGATCAGCGGCCGTACAGGGACATTTTAAACTCACTGGAAATTCCGGTACTCATCATGCATGGAAAGGATGACAACCATGTATCGAAGGTTACTGCATACGAGCATTACAGAATAATTCCTCAGAGTGAAATTTGGTTGGCTGAGGGGGGAAGGTACTCCGTGTTCGAAAAATTTGATTTATGGGCTGCAGAATATTCAAATTTTCTTACAACTGTGGAAAGGGGTACAGCAGTGACAAGGAGTAGTTCATCTCAGGAAAGAATTGAAAAATCAGAAAAACCCTTTCAGTTCGGAAATGTTCCTCCTGTGTATGGCTGGGGTTTAGTAATTATCATTCTCCTGCTGAGTAGTGTTACCATTGTAAGTGAAGATTTAGGATGTATTGGAGGCGGCTTGCTGGTGGCAGGTGGTATTATTCAGTTTTGGGTGGCGTTTCTAACCGTCTATATAGGAATAATTTTAGTTGACGCTGCTATTTACTGGCTGGGCAGAAAGTTAGGCAGGCCCATTTTAACAGAAATCCCTTTTCGATGGTTTATAAGTAAAAAGGACATTGAGCGCTCGGAAGAGATGTTTCAGTCAAATGGTTTTAAGATTATATTTATCACCCGTTTTCTGCCGGGTACCCGGTTTCCCACCTATTTTACGGCCGGACTGCTCAGGACAAGGTTTTCTGTATTTATCACCTATTTTTTAATCGCCATCACCATTTGGACTCCATTGGTTTTGGGAATTTCTACCTTAGCAGGGCAGCAGATGCTTGGCTACCTGCAGATTTACCAGGACTATGCGTTACACATTTTTTTAGGGCTTGTGTTAGGGCTTTACATTCTGTTCAAAGTCATGATGCCTATGGCAACGAAAAAGGGGAGAAGAGAATTTGCGGTTCGGGTCATCAGGCTGAAACAGCAGGTATTCAGCTAACTGCACGGCCTGTGTACATTACCGGCGGCTGCGAAAAAACTGCTTTAGCAACTCAGAGCACTCCTCTTCAAGGACTCCCTGAATAATTTCGGCCTGATGATTTAAGTGGTTGTTTGAGGATATATTGAATACTGATCCTGAACCGCCTGCCTTTTCATCAATAGCGCCAAATACAATGCGATCTGTTTTTGACCATACAGCAGCCCCTGAACACATCACACAAGGTTCGAGAGTTACATAAAGCGTGCAATCATGGAGGTATTTATTGCCGAGCGTTGTGCAAGCTGCAGAAATTGCAATCATCTCTGCATGTGCGGTAGGATCCCCAAGCATCTCTACCTGGTTGTACCCTTTTCCGATAATTCGCTCCTGATGAACAATAACTGCGCCCACGGGCACTTCACCATTTTGATACGCCAGGCGCGCGAGTTTCAGGGCTTCACGCATAAAATTTTGGTGAACAGAAGAAGGAAATCCATTAAACATAATTGCAGAATGCTTACATTTGTGGCTGGTTAAAAATTATTATATCGAATAAAATTTAGTGAACATAATTTATGGACGATAACCGGATTAGGAAACTATACGATAAAATTCGCACAATACCTGATTTTCCAAAAGCGGGAATCCAGTTCAAAGACTTAACACCTCTGCTGGCAGATCATGAATCTCTGCAGGTAACATCAGAGCTGCTGGCTGATCCTTTTAAGGGCAAAAAAGTAGATGTAGTTGCCGGTCTTGAATCCCGCGGTTTTTTGTTTGGTCCCAGACTTGCTCAGGATTTAAGTTGTGGATTTGTGCCGGTACGCAAACCGGGCAAACTACCTTACGAAACAATCAGCCATAAATATGAGCTTGAATATGGCACCGATACTCTTGAAATTCATGAAGATGCAATCAAGAAAGGGGATAACGTCATCATTCATGATGATCTGATTGCAACCGGTGGGACCGCAATTGCATGCGCCAGATTAATTGAAAAATTAGGTGGAAATATTATCGGATTTTCCTTTATCATGCAGATTGACTCTTTAGAGGGTTATAAAACCTTAAAAGAGTCTTATTCATGTTTTACACTCTTATCGGTGTGATGAAACAATTACATCTGATTCTCATACAATCAAACAATCACCAAAACATCATAGAAACATAACTATTATGGCAAAACCAAAACTAATCACACTTTCATTGTGTGTTGCTTTATTGTTTGGCGCTGCTGCATGTGGTCCGTCTATCGTATTGCAGGGTGTAGATTACGCCCAGCCAATTGAAAGCGTACTTGCTCCTGATGCGAATGCAGAAGTTCACGACCAGCGATATGCAGTTAAATTTACAATTGCTCCTGTTCTTGAAGAAGAAGGCGCATCATCAGTTGATGAAATTCGCCTGATTCGCAACAGCGCAGGATACTATTTTCTAACGGCTGCAGGGTTCAACAACGTTTACGTTTTCGAACCTGGCGAAAGCGAGCTCTCACTGAAAAGAAAAATAGAAATTTCAGCAAGTGGACTCCAGCAACCTGCATTCAACCAGCGCGATGGTCATATCGAGCTTGTTGATTTGGGAACAGGCAACACTTACAATCTTGATCAATCCGGACGCAGATAAGGGAGATACTTATGATGAAAGCAATGAAAACAACTATTTCTACATTGGCGGCTCTTATGTTATTTGCAAGTGGCTCGGTGTTTGCTCAACAGAGCGACTACCAGGTGCAGCAAGATTTCAGAGCCGATTACAACGAAATCACTGAACGCATTAACAATGCGGAATCATCTGATGATGTTAGTGAAATCGCAGGTATGATCGAACAGTTTGAAGCGGACTATTCCGGTTACGAAACTCTGCTGAACGCAGCTTTGTACCCTGAAACATTTCAAAACAGACTCACCGTTCTACGGACAAACCTTGCCGGAACAGAACGGGATTTCAATACCATTAATGAGCTAAACGAAAGAATCTCGGAACTGCAGGCCGATATTGATGAAATGCGTTCCCAGCTGGCTCAAATGGATGAAGACTCTGAAGCTCTGCGCCAGCGGCTTGAGCGGTCATCCGCTAACGAACGCCGCTTGTCTGGCCTCGTAACTCAGTATCGACAAAACATTGAGTCGAGAGATGAGTTTGTATCTGATTTCCTTGAAAATCTGCTCAACAGGTATCAGGCTATGGATTCTCAAACACAATCTGAGCTTGCTGAAGCAAGTGAAAGTATGGAAGACGATCCACTGGCACTACTGAGAACCATTCTCTCTGAGTACATCAACCAGGCAGACAGAGATTCTGGCCTTGATGCGCCCGATTATCTCCGGATGAGAGCTCAGCACGCTTACTTTGTAACTGTATGGGATCGCATTGGTGAAAATATGTCAAATACATACGCCTCCGATTCACCTGTACAGGCCCGGCAGGAGATTACAGATCTGTTAGCCGCATGGCAGGCAAGCGTGGATAATAAACTTTGGAATGCTCTGAGTACCGCCTTTAATCAAAACGGAATTGAGCTTCCTGCATTTACCAGCGCTGATGCATTTAACAACGCTTTAAACTCGTTTGTTGATAATGCAATCAGTACAGCACGCGAACAAAACGAAGAAGCTGATTTTCAGCTTTATGAGAGTTTCAGCACATACTGGAACGGTACTGTTAAATCAGACTGGGGCGAATATTTAACAACAAGCAATGTACTCTCTCAGGGTCAAATTGCTGCAATCGATGTTAAACTGGGCGATTGGGCAAGATCAGCTGAACCTGTATCAAACCTGATGTTTATTCTTTTTCTGATTAGTTTGGCTGTTATTATCGGATTAATCGTTCTCCTTGTTACCAAGAAGAGCTAATCTGGCAGTCTGCCGATAAGTAGACGTGAATAGAATGTAAGCCCGCTTCGATATATTCGGAGCGGGCTTTTTTTGTGCTTCAAGCTCCTTATTCGCTGTGTATGTTTCACTGCCCAAAAAGAAATTATGCTGCTAAACTGATGAATTGAGTTGGTGAGTATGCAGCACAATTCCTATCATCTAATTCCTAAACTATAAATTTTCAGAACAGGATTATTTACTTTGGCCAAGGCAACCAGCATTGATTATTTTAAAACGGCAAGAAACAGTATACGCTCACCTGAACAGCGAAAGCCGATCTACTATTTTTACGGCGATGAACGCTTCTTTATTGACCGCCTCCAACAAGAGATAAGCTCTGTTATACCCGATGAACAGAAAGATTTCAACTTCGATCTGCTTTATGGTGGCGAAACAACTCCTGAGAAAGTTCTCGGAATCGTTAAAAGTTTTCCGATGATGGCTGAGCAGAGAGTTGTCATTGTTCGCGATTTTCTTAAACTCCGAAATTCTGACGCCGGAGGAGGAACAATAAATGACTTTGAGCACTATGCTAAGAATCCGAATCCATCGACGCTTCTATGTTTAATAGATAAAAAACTTCCGGATGGCCGAACCTCTTTTGGTCAGGCGTTTAAAAACAAAAATAATAAACAGGTACAGGAGTTTGAGTTTACCACTCTGCCCGATTACCAGCTGGCTGACTGGTCAATTGAGTGGGCCAGAGCCCAGCATGACAAAATTTTAGATCCCCGCGCTTCTCAAATCCTGTCCCAGCTCGTAGGTAACAATTTGCAGCTTCTGTCTACTGAAATAGATAAAGTGTGTACTTTTGTGGACACTGAAGAGAGAGTGACCATTGACCACGTTAAAAAAATAATCGGTTCATATCGCGAATATTCGGTGATTGAGCTAAAAGAAGCCATATTTCAGCGAAACCTGGAAAAATCCCTTGGCATTGCGGAACAGATGTTGCTCAAGAGTAATGCAGATGCGGGAGAAGTTATTCGATCCGTAGGGTTCTTTTACAGAGTGTTCGCAGATGTTTGGCAAATACGCCGGCTGATGGAAAAGCAGCTTTCCAAAAATCAGGTTCAGTCAGAACTTGGAATAGGTAATAGCTACCTGTTTAATTTTAAATGGAAAGACGCTTCAAAATTTCAGCTTGCCGAAATGCCCCGCATTTTCGAAGCCTTGCTCGACGCAGACCGCGCCGCTAAAGGCTTCAGCACTCTCGATGTCCCTTCGATCTATCTCCTGCTGATAAAGCGCATCATCGGCTAACAGTTTTCCGGTGGTGCAAAACAGCAACTTCGAAATAGGGGTACCACCATGGAATCATCCAGAACAGCTAACTTACACACACTTTCAGATGAAGATGTAATGGAGCAACTTCAGGCAGGAGTTATTCCGGCTTTTGATATCATTGTACAGCGTTACAAGGATCGTCTTCATAACTTCCTCTTCCGGTACACACACAACCACCAGGATTGCGAAGATCTTGTTCAGGAGACTTTCCTCAGGGTGTACCGCAGCCGGCAGTCCTATGTAAGAATTGCAAAACTCTCTACATGGATGTACACTATTGCGTTGAACCTGGCTAAGAGCATGTACAAAAAGAAGCAGCGAATGACTACAATTTCCATGCACGCTGATCCGTCTGATCCGGATGATCGCGAATTTGAAATTGAAGATTCAGTCATTCTCCAGGACGATCAGCTCCATCAGAAAATGTCGGTGAATGAACTTGAGAAAGCACTCATGAAGCTGAATGATGATTTCAGAGAAGTTATTGTCCTCCGGGATATTCAGCAGCTTACCTACGAAGAGATCGCTGAAATAACCGATACTGCCATGGGAACGGTAAAATCCAGAATCAACCGTGCCCGGCAGCAGCTTCAGGCTCTCATTGGCAGCTATGTGAACCCTGAAACAATTTAGCGCATCATAAGTATCAACAGCGTAATGAATTGTGAAAATGACCGCCCTGAATCCAGGATCTTCCCCGAATATTAATTTTGGGAACTATCCCGGTTCAGGGCGGTACAAAGTAACAACCAATTTAAATTAACGCTGTCTCTCATGATGTCCCACAACAAAAACACCAACCTGCTCGACGAGTTTATTAATGATTTCGCGGAGAGTAATCTTACCAAAGCTGAGCTGCAATCCTTCTCAGAGCTTCAGGAAAACAGCCCGGCACTAAAGCGCATGGCCCGTTCCGGTATGCTTGCAAGAAGAAATATAATGCAGCTGCCAAAAACTAAATGTCGTCCCGGTTTCGATCAGAGAATGGCGGCAAAATTCGCATTAGAACTTGAGAGTGAAGTAAAAACACTCAACAGCTCTGCGAGGCTCGTTACTGAATCTTCTCAGTAGCTCAAACTTTACCTTTCAGATCCTCAAGCAGTTCAGAAAGCTCTTTGTGTGTGCTGTCTGTTTGTAAGCCATCATTAACGAATTTTTTACTCTCCCTGTATGCCTTGGCCTTAAATAGAATCCAGGCAATATTATAATATGCATCCGTAAAATTCGGATCGTTCTCTATCGCTTTCTCATAGCATTTTGAAGCTTCAATATGCTGATTCTGTCTCAGAAAAAAGTTACCCAGGTTAAAATGAGAAATGGCTTTATCGGGCTGTAGATGAGTAATGTAATGAAACAGCTCGTGTGCTTTATCCGGATCGCCGCTTTTTTCGTATTCATCTGCCAGGTTATTCAGCGAACCAATATGAGCGGGATTCTTCTCAAGAGCCTGCAAATACGTATCGATAGCTCTGTCGGGCTGATTAAGTTCTGAGTATGTATTTGCAAGGTTAAAAAGATGTGCTGCCGACTCTTCTGTCTCTACGGCTCTTTTAAGATACTGCAGCGACTGCTCCAACTCTCCAAGTAAAAAATATCCAACGCCGGCATCGTTTAGAACTTTTGCAGAAATGTTTCCGGTTTCCATCTCTTTCTCAATAGCTAAAAGCTCTTTTCGAATCTGTTTTTCAGTCATTAAAATTGATATCCGATTTGTATTTCACCTACGAATCTGTTGTCAGTGCTGGTTGATACGATCGCTTTTATAGGCCCCAAAATGGTTAATGCACCCACCGACACACTTGCGCCGTGCTTAATATTGCTGGTTGAAAAGTTCCAGTTTTCTGTAAATCTCCCAGCGTAATAATCGATATTTATAAACCTGTGATAGAGCGGCTCAATCTGAATTCCTGCAGATACCATTTGTACGTTTCTGCTGTGAAGCTGGTATCGCTCATATCCGCCAAATCTAACAAAACCAAAAACAGGATCATTTCTGTTTACCAGGAACCACGATTGCAAAGGCAGATCTTCACCTACACTATACCCTCCAAACAACAGGGTTCGGATTGATAATTCATCAGAAACCGGAAAATAAGATTCAAGTAAACTGCCGAGGCTAAAATAATTGATTGAACTCAGCGAAAATTCACTGCTATATGATGCGTCTGCCATAAATCGTGTTCCTGTTTTCGGATACGATTTCCGATGGTGCCGGTCTCTGATTAGCTGCAGAAAAAAGGATTGATGATTAATTTCCGTCGTTTCAATTTGGTCAGGATTGATGGTGTTATTATGAAATATAAAATCTCTTCGAAGCCCGCCTGCAATCAAATTGTTTGAACTGAGGTAATTGCCAAAAGAAAGCTCTAATCTTGTGAGATTATTTTTAAAGCGCGCTGTGCGTTCATTACCGTTAAACTGGTCAATATTTTCTGATTCAAACAGAACTTTGGTACGAACACCAATCCGGGATCCCAATCCGCCGTACCCAAGCAGATCGGCCATGGCCCTGATTTCATTGCCAAGACGCAGTTCAAAACGCAAACTTGAGCTGTTGAAAATTAAGTTTCTAAACTGGGACGACAGCAGGATGGAGGCTTCAGTTTGCGTTTCATACCTGAGCCCAACTCTGAATATATCCGTTCTGTTTTCTTCAACGTTTATATGAAGATTGTAATAGTAGGATTCATCAGGCTGAATTTGATATGTAATCAGATCAAAAAGCTGCGTGCTGTAGAGCTGCGAAATTTTTTGGTCGATAAAATCCGGAGTAAGCTGAAAATCTTGCTCAATCCCAAGTTCACTCAGAATAAATTCATCACTCACAAGGTCATTTCCCTCAATAATCACCCTGTTGAATGGCAGTGTGCCGTATGATCCTATACCGGTTCTGACAGTTGGGGAATGGTGTTGATTCTTCACCAGGTCAGCAAACTGATCCTCATAAAGTTCTGCTTTTTCATATCCGATTTTTATAAGTTCGTCAACCCGATCAAAATCCAGAATATCGAAAGAATTCGCTTTCTCCGGGTTAATGTAAATATCAGAAGCTCCAATCTGGTTTTCAATCTTCTCATTTATCCTGTAATTGACCACCTGGTTTAAAACGGCTGTAAAAGATTGCAGGCTGTCTCGCGGCATCAGCGGGGCCGCAACGTTCACGGAGATAATGAAGTTTGCACCCATGTCTCGTGCTTCATCTACGGGCAAATTGTTCGATAAACCTCCATCTATATAAGCCACACCATCGATAGTGTGTGGCCTCATCAATGAGGGGATAGAGATGCTGGCCCTGATGGCATCGGGCAGGTATCCGGATTTAAACGTCTTTGGAAGTCCTGTTTCAAGTTCAGTTGCAACTGTGGCAAAAGGTATCGGAAAATCTTCAAAATTATCAGTACCGTGTGCAGGCCAAGTGTACCTTGATAAAAAGGAGTATATATTCTGGCCGCTTATGATTCCGAAAGGCAAGTCAAGGCCGCGTTCGCTAATCGGAAATGATACGATGGTTCTGTCGTCGAACAAACGCTCATAATTTGAAATGTAATGCCTGCTGGGTCTTTCAGTGAAGATTTCGTCCCAGTTACTGGATTTGGCAATCTCCGTGAGCTGATCAGTTGTATATCCAATGGAATAGAGAGCGCCAATCAGGCTGCCCATACTGGTACCCGTAATATAGTCTATGCGAACTCCGGCCTCCTCCAGCTTCTTTATGACGCCAATGTGTGCAATTCCTTTTGCTCCGCCACCACTTAACACCAGGCCTACTTTAAGGCTGTCACTATTTTGTGATATTGACTGAGAAAAAAGATTGCAAAAAGAGAATAGGGAGAAGGGGATGAGTATGATTATTAGTCGTACAATTTTCATGCTATAAAAATACGACGAATGTACCCATCAATACTAATTTAATATGTAATTATACTTCAGCAAATGCTTTACTGACTGCATATCTGAGTTTCTCTTCAGAAACAGGTTTTTCAAGAAAGGCTTCATAATTTGTCTGAACCGCTCTGCTTCTCGTCTCTTGTTCTGAATTTCCGGTAACATATATAACTTTGATGTTGCTGGACCCCTGACGTATTCTTGTCATCGCCTCAATTCCATCAATATCGTCTCCCAGGCGAACGTCCATCATAATCAGGTCGATGTTCTCAGAAGCAAGGGCAGTGCGAACAGCCTCGACGCCTTTAGACACAGTAGCTACTACGTTCAGCCCAAGCCTGTGAGCAAGACGCTGCATAATGATTTGCTGAATTCCATCGTCTTCAACAATCATGACATTTTTTTCGCTGTTTTCTAAACCCAAAAGCATCTTTTCCTTATAATTCGAGAGCCGTAGTTAACCTTTCTACATGACAAGATGTTTTCAGATGACTTTTGTTACAAAAAAATCAGGTATTAATTGTAAATGATTGTAAAAACGGTATTCTACTGAACGATATACCCGTCTTTTTCGAGTATAGACTTAATTTTTTCTATGTGTGAACCCTGGATTATAATGGTCTTTCCTTCAGTGTATCCGCCTGCACCACAATTTGTTTTAAGCTTTTTTTCAAGCTTTTCAATGACTTGCGGATTATGCGTAATTCCAGTAATAACGGTTGTTGGTTTCCGTGTTTTTGGATTTCTTTGTTCAGCTATTTTTACCTTCATCTTATAATACTCGGTGAGTTAGCTATTAATAATTTGTTCTTTATTCTTCCTTAAAGATACAAAAGTTGAACGGGCTGCCGAACTCAATCTTTGTTACAACCTGCATCTTTACTATTCCCCGAAATGGCTGAAAATTTGAGGCTCACGCCAATTAATGATAATGAAATACTTCAGGGGGTATATTTGTTCTGTTTGTGTACCATAAAATACGGAACGTTAACAGTTTAAGAGATAGTTGAAATTCCTTAACTTTAGAACTTAAAATTAACGCACACCGGAGATACCATTGCAAAAAATTGAAATGGACATACTTGGCTTGTCAACAAGCCCGAGCAGCGGGGGAGCTTACGCCTTAATTTTAACTGAAAAAGAAGGAGGCAGACGCCTTCCCATTATCATTGGTACATTTGAGGCACAAGCTATTGCACTGGAGCTGGAAAGTATTAAGCCGCCCAGGCCCATGACTCACGATCTCGTAAAAAATATCATCATGAGTTTTGATACGTCCGTGGAATATGTTTTAATAAATGAGCTTGCAGAGGGTACTTTTTTCGCCAAACTCGTTTTCAGCAGGGGAGATGAAAAGATTGAAATTGATGCCAGGCCGAGTGATGCAATTGCCGTGGCGATCCGTTTCGGGGCATCAATATTTGTCCATACAAGCGTTTTGGAAGAAGCGGGTATTGAATCGGAGGAGCCGAAAAAACCGGGCAAGAAGAGTGGGTCTGCAGTTGTAGAGGAGAAAAATGAGTTAAGCGGAATTGAGAAACTCGAACAAGAGCTTCAGACGGCAATTGATACCGAGAACTACGAAAAAGCGGCTAAAATTCGTGATCAAATCAACCGTTTAAAGGGGTGAAGTGAAGGTAATATCGAGCTCCTTTGATGAATTGCCCTTTTCAAAATTGTTTCGCGATTATACATCGGGAACAGGTACAATCTATCAATTTTTTGAATCTGAACGTCCCGATATCAAAGCCCTGGTCCGCAGATCAAAAGAGCTTGATTTTGGAGGAGATCGAAAAAAAACCGTCGAGCTGCTCACCCGGTTTAATAAAAAGTTTGATGCTTCTCCCAAGACGCTAAAAAAAATCAAGCTGCTGGCTAACCCAAAGTCTGTAACAATAGTAACGGGTCAGCAGGTAACGCTGTATGGCGGTCCGCTGTTTACAATTTACAAAACGCTGACGGCCATCCACTATGCCAAAGCCCTTGAAAAAGAGACCGGCTTTTCTGTGGTTCCGGTTTTTTGGCTGGCGGATGAAGATCACGACATTAAAGAAGCGTCCCAAATCACTTTGCTAAATAAATCGGATCCGGTTGTGCTCACCTGTAATCACAGCAGGTATAGTGATGATCCTCCGGCTGCGGCCAGCCTGCAATTAGGCGATGAGTTCGAGCAGTTCAGGCAAAAAATTATTGAAAACCTTGAAGAGACCGATTTTACTGAGCAGCTTTTAGAGCAGGCAGACCGCTTCTACCAGAAAGGAGATACCTTTGGGCAAAGTTTTGGCCGATGGCTCTTGCATCTTTTCTCTGATGAAGGGCTGATTTTAGCGGGGAGTAATACAGCTGAAATGAAACAGCATACGGTATCTCTGTTTGAAACAGCTGTTAAAAAACAGGAACAGATTTCAACTGCCCTCGATGATGCCACCTACGATTTAATCGAACATGGATATCACGGACAGGTGCAGGTTCAGCCCTCCAACCTGTTTTACTTCGATGAGGCGGGCAGCCGCCATAAACTCCAATTTTCAAATGACACGTGGAACATTCCAGGCTCTAACTGGAGCACCGAAGAACTTCTTAACGAGATAAAAAGTCATCCTGAAAAGTTTTCCCCCAACGTTTTTCTGAGGCCCATCCTGCAGGATCACATACTGCCGGTGGCCGGCTACGTAGGTGGGCCGGGGGAGGTAGCTTACTATGCGCAGATGAAGAGTCTTTACCCGTTGTTTGGTAAAACAATGCCGGTCATTATTCCGCGATTCAGTATAACGCTGTTCGACATGGCCATCGACAGAATTATTGATAAGCTACCGTTCAACTGGACTCAATTCAGTAAAAGGCTGGATGACCTTGAAAAACTGTATGTCCAAAAATCGGAAAAAGCGGATATAGAGCAGATGTTTTCAGCCTGGAGATCGCACATTGAGGAGTTTGCTCATGCTCAAAAAAGACAAATTGGCAATATAGACCCCACATTAACCGGCAGCGTAGGAAAAGCCAAAGCGGCCTACCTTTCCGAACTGGATAAGCTGAAAGGAAAAGTCTATCGGTCGGTAAAAAACCAGGATAAAATTCAGATCGACAGGATCCACCGAATCAGTCAAAATCTTTTTCCAAATGGTAATCTCCAGGAGCGCGAGCTCGCATTTATCTTTTTTATGAATAAATATGGAATGCAGTTGTGGGACAGGATTTTGAAAGCGTTGGAAGATGAAGAACCGTTTACACACAAAGAGATCCACTTTTGATGAAGCAACGTTTTCCAGGTAAAAGTGATATCCGAAAAACGTATCTGAGCGTGCGAAACTCTCTTTCGGTTTTAGAGATGGAGCAAAAGAGCAGTGAAATAATAACCCAGCTGATTGAGCAGTCTTATTTTATTGATTCTAAAACGGTTCACATTTATGCTTCAATAGAAAAGAACCGGGAAGTTTTAACGGATTATCTGATTACAACATCATTGAAGCTGGGAAAGAGAGTAGTTGTTCCAAAGATGCAGAATGAAGGAGATCTAACGCATTATGAAATCAGCAGCCTTGATGACCTTACTAAAAACCGGTGGGGAGTTCCGGAGCCGGAAAATACATTTCAGCAGGTGCAGCCTGATGAACTTTCACTTGTTGTTGTGCCGATGGTGGCGGGCGATTTTCAAAAAAACAGAATTGGATACGGTAAAGGGTATTACGATCGTTTTTTGATGCAGACAAATGCATACAGAACCGGGCTTTGCTATAACTGCACGCTCTCCTGGATTCCTCTCCCTGTTGACTCTCATGATCAGCAGATGGACCAGATTATTACTGAAACGAAGGTTATCTGACGAACTTTGAAACTCATTTAAAATCCCTTCGTATTTAAAATTGTTGAAAAACCTGAGTTCGATTTTAATATTTAACAAAAGAGGCTCCCCTCCTTCGCAAGGAGGGGCCGGGGGTGGTTATGGTACTACTATCAGCTCTTTAATTGAAAAATCGACTGATTAAACTTTTTTTAAACCACCCCTAAATCCCCTCCTTGAAGAAGGAGGGGACTTTTGATGCACTTTAATGAGGATTAAGAATCGAACTCAGGTAAAAATTGATTTATTGGAAATTGAATCAGTCTCAAATTGATAAAGAAAAAGGACGAAACAGGTGGATCTTATGGCTGAAAAAACCAAAACACACGCTCATGAATCAACGCTTAATATCTCAGAAGAAGATCTTCAATCATCATTGAAAGATTTTCTTGAGACGGGTGACGAAAAGGAGAAAACCAGCATCTGGAATATCCGCACGATAAGCGGTCTGGCTTTTGTTTTTATTGCACTTGCATTCGTTGGCCAGTCCATAGGTGAAATGTTTGGAACTTCGGGACTGTCTCTTCTGAACACTTTGATAGGAGTAACTCCATATATAGCCGGAGCGATTTTGGCCGTGATTAGTATCGGTTTTTTGAAGCAGTCCGGTCAGAGTAAAAAAGCGGAGATGAAGGAGGAGGAAAAAAACAAGCAAGCGTACGATAAACTGGACGCATTCCTTTACGCAGATCAATCATCAGGTAAGAGTAAACGAAAAAAGAAAGAGAGTTTTACCAGCATTAAAACAAGTTCAGGGCTGGCAAAATCGCGAACAGACAGTAAACTATTTGGGGTCTGCGGTGGTGTTGCGAAATATTTGGGTATTAACTCAACTCTGCTGCGGATCGGATTTTTAATGGCATTCTTTTTGAGTTCAGGCAGCTTTTTTCTTCTTTATCTTGCAATGGCATTTGTCATGCCAAAAGAGTCTATTGATGATATGGATGACTTTAACTAAACAAACGAATTGTGTTTATAACATTTGAAGGGATAGACGGAAGCGGAAAATCGACGCAGATCCGGCTCTTAAGAAACTATTTTGTAAGTAAGAATATCGACGCTCATCTTTTCAGAGAGCCCGGCGGAACGGACCTATCGGAGCAAATAAGATCGCTGCTCCTGCATGGAGGAGAGGAGATGAACCCTGTTACAGAATTGCTTCTGTTCTCGGCCGCACGCTCACAGCTTATTTCTGAAAAAGTCCTGCCGCTGCTCGAGACCGGAAAAGTGGTTATACTCGATCGGTTTTACGATTCCACAACAGCATACCAGGGCTATGGCAGGGAGTCGGCTCCATTAAACCAAATTGATCAGCTTAATAAAATCGCTTCTCACAACCTGGTTCCGGATATAACTTTCTACCTGGAAGTTTCTCCTGAAAGTGCCGCCAACAGAACCGCGGGAGCTGAAAAAGATCGTATGGAGAGATCCGGCTCTCATTTTTTTGCTAAGGTGGCAGAGGGATTTAGAAAACTCAGCCAGCAAGAGAAAAGGTTTGTTACCATCAATGGTGAGAAGGATATTGAAGAAATCCACAAAATTATTATCAGGACTGTTCAGCAATTTTCTTGATTCCTAAATTCGGTTTCATCCAGTAAAAAAGTGATGGCAGGATAAACAGGTCCGCAATCAGGGCCGCAAAAATAGTGGAGCAGACGAGAATTCCCATCATTGCTGTTGAAGTGAAGGCGCTTGTAATGAGGGTGCCAAATCCTGCAATTAATATCATGCTTGTCACGATTATGGCTCTGCCCGTTTTTACTGTGGTTGCGGTAAGAGCCGCGTTCATTGAGCCTGATCGCATATATTCGATGCGAAAGCGCGCCAGGTAGTGTATACTATCGTCAACGGCAATTCCAAGTGCAATTGTAAAGATAACTGCCGTTGATGGCTTTATATCTACATTCAGAATTCCCATAACGCTGGCAATGACGAGCAGCGGAATCAGGTTTGGGATCAGCGAAATGATGACCATTTTCACATTGCGAAAAAGCAGGGCCATAATGAGTGATATAGCGGTTATTGCAATGAGAATACTCCAGGCAAGTGAGTAGACAATTTTATCTGTAAGGTCTGCGCTTAAAATAGTTGTTCCGGTTATCGTAATATTTTCTGACGGGAAATGATCTGATATGTATGTGCTGATCTCATCCCGCATTACATTTATTCTTTTTGACCCAGCGTCCTCGGTAAAGGCGGTCACTCTGAGTTTCCGGTAATCAAAATCAACCAGCCGCTCTAATTCAGGCGCATCATTAATCTCAAGAAGAAGCACGTATTGCGATATAGCTGAATCTGATTCCGGTAAGGATCGGGTGCTGCTTTCATCACGCTCATCCCTGAGAACAAATTCAACCTCCTCTATGAGCTGATGCAATCCTGCAACGCGATGGATCTCATCAAATTCAAGCAGGTACTTTTCAAAAGCATCCAGCCTCTGCATCATCTCCAGCGTGAGAGCAGCCTCAGGCTCGCCGGTATCTATGATAAACTCAAGCGGGAACTGCGGCGATAAACGCTCTGAAAAGAACCGGCTATCCTGCATGAGTTCAGTATCCTCGCCAAGGTCATCAAACACTTTTCCGTTTACGTCCACATTCTTGATACTGAATGTTAGCAGAAGCGTACCCCCAAACCCGAACAGCAGTATTTTTTTGAAATGGAGCCTGTTTATTGCCGTAATTCGGTTCAGTATTCTGCTTATTGCAGGATAAAAAGATCCCGATTTTTCATTAAAAACCCTTTTTTTCCTCGATTTTGAGAGAGCAACGGGCAAGAAAAAGATTGTCACTACATAGGCAAGGAGCACCCCGGTTGCCGTGTAGGCCCCAAATTTGGCCATGGGAACTACCGAACTGCTCAGCAGGGATGCAAACCCAATTGCGGTTGTAACACTTGTCAAAAAGGTTGCGCTGCCCAGCGTAGACAGCATTTCCAGGATCGACTCCCTTTTTAACATGCCGCTCTCCCGGGCATCATCGTATTTCGAGATCATGTGGACCGCATCTGCCACACCCACACAGAGAAGAATCGGGGCGATAGTGCTGCTCATGATTTCCAGATAGCCCCCCGTAAGCTGAATAATCGCAACGGTAAAGAGCAGCGTGGTCCAAACTATAATCATCGGGAAGAGCACACCCCAGATGCTTCTGTAGAGATACCAGAGAAGCAGGATGATAAGTACAGAGGAGAGTCCAATGTATATAAAAATCTCCCCGTTCAGCAGATTTACATATTGATTCCTGAAGAAAGGGATACCCGATTTATGGAAACTGTACCTGTTCGAGTATTCAGCGGTAATCTCGTTGATAGACTCAATGATCAGGTTTCTGTTGGGATAAGTGTTGTCATCCTCGCGTATAGAAAGGATAAATGCGGCCGTATTTCCCTCAGAATTTATAAGCAGACCTGAAAGGAACGGATCTTCGGTTAAATTTCGCTGAAGAACCTCTAGTTCGTCTTCGGTATCCGGTATGGTTTCGAAATAGGGTGAGAATGTAAGCTGATCGTTTACGTTTTCAATTTTTTCAGCATTGGTGATGCTGCGCACGGATTCGATGAACTGAATCTCTTCAAATCTGGAGGTCAGATCTTTGATATCTGAAAGGATCTGTGTTGTAAAAATCGTTTCAGCACTGAAACCGATTAATATTGTATTATCATCTCGGCCGAATTCATCTTCCAGCAGCTGGTAATTTTCTATTACCGGGTCATTTTCGGGATAGAACCCCTCCAGGTTGAAGTCGGTTTTAATGTTTGAAGCGGGATAGATGGCAATAAATGTCAATATAATGAGTCCGGCTATAACTGATCCCGGGGCCGCTAAAAGTATGTTGCCAAAACGTTTCAAAGCAGATTTTTTTTGGTAGGTTTGATGGAAGCCCTAAAACTAAATGAGATGGGGATGCATTCCCATGAATTCACAAAAACGAACGAATCCGAATTATACACCAAGCTTATTTTTTGCATGCCGCATAACCTGTAGCTCAAATTCAGGGTGGCATCCATTTAATGTTGTGGAGTAATTTTAGTGCTATAATTTAGATCAAACGCATCTTTGTGAATCATCCGGCATGATATAGTGTCAACTTTTAGGGCACGGTTACTAATCAAACGATATCCTCTAAAAATAAATGGATGTCTGAGCAAACAGGAAGCTATTCTGTTTAAACTGCTCAAAGGTTAGATGGCCGTAAAAAGGGGAGATGGAGGGGCCGCCAAAAAGGTTTGTGCCCAGCATGAATTCAAAACCATCGCTTATTTCGTAAGCTGCCTGTAACTGAGCCCAATAATCTTCTCCGAATATGTTATATCGGCCATTTACAAAAGTACTCAGCCTTTCTCTTAAGAAAGATCGCTGGGCAAAAGCTGATAGATAGGGAAAAAGCTGTTGTGGCAAAATCCGATCCTCATAATTGATAATTACTTCAATATATCCCTGTGCACCGACGGTAGCCCCTTTTATGCTTGTCTGAATCCCCACCATTTGTTGAATCCATGGCTTTGAAAGTATATAGCCGTCATCGCGGATATCGAATTCCTGGAGGACCTGGAGAGCTTCCACTGGATCATTTAATGCTTCTTCAAGACGATTTACGGAAACCGGTAAAAAAGTAAACAGGCGCTCGTTCACGTACAGCCCCTCTGCGGAAAAGATCCAGTTTTCGGATAGCTGCCATGAAAGTGAATAGCCGCCCATGGGTGAGGTTCTGTACGTCTCCCGCAGCGTTACTTCAGGTGTATTTGGAAAAGAGAATATTCTCGGGCGAATGGAGTAGGCGGGCATAGGGTGAGCCCAGTAGTATGCCATCAGGTCCAGATCGATCGCTGATGAAGGCCTCCAGGCAAATCGGGCCGCCAGCTGTACATCAGAGATAGTTGACAGTTCATTTGAGCTGCGAAAGCTAAACGGAATTATAGAGGGAGGGCGCTGAACCGGAAACCAGCGGGAGTTTGAATCGGGAAGTTTATCGGGTTGAATAGTGGGGGAGAGAACAAGCTGTAAATAATTACTTCCAAAATATCGCTGAATGTTGAGCGCGGTTAATCCCACCCTGAGATCGGAGGGAGATTGCGTTAAAAATTCCCGCAAATCT
>CAZKIZ010000002.1:0-34454 GCA_964552935.1 uncultured Rhodohalobacter sp.
GGACCGGCGTTTATGATCTCTTTGCTGCTCTCACTTTCAAACTTTTTAAAGTTCTTAGTAAAGAGTTTACCTAGTTTTTCAGCCTGCTTATCATAAGCTCCTTTATCGCTCCAGGTTTGCTTTGGAATCAGAATTTCTGATTTCACATTAGGGCATTCGCTCGGTATTTCAAAGCCGAAAACGTCGTCTGTTACCGATGGAACATCGTCCAGTTTTCCAGAGTGAATGGCATCGATAATAGCTCTTGTGCTCTTCAGGTCAATCCGTTTTCCGGTACCGTATGCACCGCCGGTGAGCCCTGTATTTACCAGCCATGCGCTTGAACCGTGAGTACGCATCTTCTCAGCCAGCATTTCGGCATACTTGCTTGGAGGCCATACCAGGAATGCGGCACCAAAGCAGGCGGAGAATGTAGCCTGTGGTTCGGTAACTCCCATCTCAGTTCCGGCTACTTTTGCGGTATAACCGCTGATAAAGTGATACATTGCCTGTTCCGGAGTGAGCTTACTTACAGGAGGCAGCACACCGAATGCATCATATGCGAGGAAAATAATGTTTTTCGGGTGACCTGCCACACACGGAATCTTTGAGTTGTTTATAAACTCAATGGGGTACGATGCGCGTGTATTTTGTGTGATGGACGTGTCGGCGTAGTCAACCTCGCGGGTGTCGGGATCGTATCCAACGTTTTCAAGCACGGTTCCGAATTTTATAGCGTCATAAATTTCCGGTTCGTTTTCTCTGGAGAGATTGATCGTTTTTGCGTAACAGCCTCCTTCTATATTAAAGACACCATCATCACTCCAGCAGTGCTCATCGTCACCGATTAGTTTTCGGCTGCTGTCGGCCGAGAGAGTGGTTTTGCCGGTACCTGAGAGCCCGAAGAAAAGTGCCACATCATCAGGAGTTTCACCTTCATTTGCCGAACAGTGCATCGACAATACATCTTTTTTCGGCATGAGGTAGTGCATGACGGTGAAAATTCCTTTTTTCATCTCGCCCGCATACTCTGTTCCAAGGATGACCATGCTGTTGGTTTCGAAATTTACATCCACGCTGGCATCGGAGGTCATCCCTTCCGTAAATGTGTTGGCAGGAAACTTACCTGCGTTGTAAACAACAAAATCGGGCTCACCAAAGTCTTTAAGCTCCTCTTTGGTTGGTCGAATCATCATGTTATGCATAAACAGACCGTGATAGGGTCGTTCAGCAATGATTCTGACTTTCAGACGATAATTAGGATCCCATCCGGCAAAGCCGTCAATCACATAGAGCCGTTTACAAGTGTTCAGGTAGTCAGTTGCCCGTTTATGATTAATCTTGTATGTGTGTTCATCCAGCGCAATATTGATATCTCCCCACCAAATCTCGTCACTGATTCCTTCAGTTTTTACAACTCTCTTATCAGCCGGGCTTCTGCCGGTACGTTCTCCGGACCGCACAACAAGTGCTCCTTTGTCAGTAATTACTGAGCCGGGATCGTATTTAATTGCATCCTCATAGAACTTTCCGGGTGCAGGGTTCCTGATAATATTTTTTACTTTTATGTCATGTTTGGTGAGGTCAAAGGTCTGATTTTTCATGATGCTCTCGGTTTTTATGTGAGTGTTATGTAATCACTTATAAATACAAAAATGAGGTGAATATTTGATTAAGAAATAGATGATGTTCATAAGTTTAATGTATAATTTAAGGAAGCGCTTTTTTACTCTTTGCATAAATCTTCTTGGAATTATTGTGTGCCAATAAAGCTCAACTATCTGATTTAGTTACCTGTGATTTTATGACAGAAACGTGATAAATATATTTCGCAGTTTTTCTCATTCTAGATGTTGAATATTAACCACAACAAACCTTGTAAAAAGTATGAAAATGTTTGATCATGTTATTCTTGGAACAGGACAGGCAACAGGCACACTTCTGGGGAAATTAATTCCAAGCGGAGATTCTATCGTGGTAATTGAGGGAAATAAGGTAGGAGGGAGCTGCGTAAATTATGGCTGCACGCCAACAAAAACTATGGTAGCCAGCGCCCGGGCCATTCACCAGGCGCGGAGAGGTGATTTCTTTGGATTTTCTGCCGGTGAAGTGAAGGTAGATTACGGCCGTGTTCGCGAACGGATGAACGAGATTCGAAACGGATCGAGTGATGGTCTTGAAGAGTGGATGAACGGAGCGGATAACGTGACGCTGATCAAAGAGTGGGGAGAATTTACCGGGCCGAAAACCGTACGGGCCGGTGAACAGGAGATCGTTGGGGATCAGATCTATATCAACACCGGCACGCGGCCGTCTGCCCCGCCGATTGATGGCCTTGATAGCGTTCCATGGATGGATAGTGCCCGGCTTCTGGATCTCAAAGAGCTGCCCGGGCACCTGATTATAATTGGAGGCGGATATATTGGGGTGGAATTCAGCCAGGTGTACAGGAGGTTTGGTTCAAAAGTAACGGTCATTCAGCGTAGTGCCCAGCTCATGCCGGGAGAGGATGCGGATGTAGCCTCAGCCATACAGGAGTTCCTGGAAGAGGAGGGAATTAAGGTTCACTGCAATTCCGAAGCGGGGAGTGTAAGTGGTGATAGCGGAAGCATTGAAGTAACGCTGAAGTCGGGTGTTACGATTAAGGGATCGCACCTGTTGGTAGCAGCCGGACGCAGGCCAAACAGCGACACCATCAAACCGGAAACAGCTGGACTGAAGCTGGACAAAAAGGGATTCATCCAGGTGGATGACTACTGCCGCACAGGTGTGGATGGAGTCTTTGCCGTTGGAGATGTAAACGGTGAAGGTGCATTCACGCACACATCGGTGAACGACGCGGAGATTGTGCTCGACTTCCTGAACGGGGGAGATCGTGCAATTTCAAAACGGAGAACTCTTTACGGCCTGTTTACTGATCCGCCGCTGGGCAGAGTAGGTTTAACTGAAAAAGAAGCCATTGAACAGGGATACAACCTGCTCAAAGCCACAAAGCCGATGAGTAAAATCAGCCGCGCTAAAGAGATGGGGGAGACCAAGGGCTTTGCTAAACTGCTGGTGGATGCCGATACGGACAAAATCCTGGGAGCATCCGTGCTGGGTCCCGGCGGGGACGAAATCATCAATATGTTCGCCGCCATCATGCACAGCGATATACCCTGCAGAGAGTATCGAAGAGTGGTGCTGGTTCACCCAACGGTTTCGGAGCTCATGCCATATGTTTTGGATGGATTAGAGAAAGTGTAGTGAATCAAAAACTATTTGTCTGTGCATCAATTTCATTCATCCCACAGGTGAAGTATTCTCTGCATTTAATATAGTTTCAAATGTGTGAAACAAGTTGTATTCACTTTCTGAATTACTGATCGCCCCAGTTTCTCGGTTCAGTTCTAAGCTCAGTACGAGGTATCCTGTAAGTGAATGCTTACACAAATACTGTTTATATGTAGATTCCTTTAAAACCATTCCAAGTGTTAGATGAGCGGTCTGCTGAATATGTTTTTAGTTTCTCGGGGTGTTGTGACCAGGGTTGGAATGGTAAATTACAATCGAAAAAGCACAATATAAGAGAATAAAAATCTTCACAGAGAAATAATCAAAATATACAAAAAAAGACCGTATATTTAAGGCTATCAATTTTTTGATTGTTTGTTCGTTAAAGACCTTCAATTCGGAAAAGCACTGTAATTATACAATTAACCGCATTTATTACGCGGCACATCACACACCTTTATGACAAAAGACATTAGAAATATCGCCATTATTGCTCACGTTGATCACGGAAAAACCACATTAGTGGATCAGATGCTGCGGCAGAGCGGAACATTCAGAGAGAACGAGCAAGTAGCAGATCGGGTTATGGACTCCGGTGATCTCGAAAAAGAGAAGGGAATTACCATCAGTTCCAAAAACACTACGATCGTTTGGAACGGCACAAAAATCAACATCGTGGATACCCCGGGTCACGCCGATTTTGGCGGGGAAGTAGAGCGTATCTTAAAGATGGTAAATGGTGTGATATTGCTGGTTGATGCAGCCGAGGGCCCGTTGCCGCAAACCAAATTTGTACTTCGTAAGTCGCTCGATCTCGGCTATCAGCCAATTGTTCTGATCAACAAGATCGACCGCCAGGACGCCCGTCCGGATGCCGTTCTTGATATGATTTTTGACCTGTTCGTACAGCTGGACGCAACCGATGAACAGCTCGATTTCCCGGTTCTCTATGCTGCAGCCATTGATGGCTATGCCAAAGAGGAACTGGAAGATGAAAATGTAGATATGGCCCCGCTTTTTGATAGAATTGTGGAGCACATACCATCGCCGGAACAGGTGATGGATGCGCCGTTTAAAATGCTGGTCAGCAGTGTAGACTGGAACGACTATGTGGGAAGAATTGCAATCGGCCGCGTTGAGCAGGGTACCATCAAAACCAACCAGGAAATTGTGCTGATGGACCGTAAAGGAAACCAAAAGCAGAAAGCCAAAGCCACCAAGCTGTTTACATTCAACGGTTTGAACCGTGAACCTGTTGAAGAAGCCGTAGCCGGTGATATTTTCGCGCTGGCCGGTTATGAGGATGTAGAGATCGGCGATACGCTGACCCATATCTCTGACCCGACACCGATCGAATACTACGATATTGATCAGCCCACCATGGCGATGTATTTCCGGGTGAACAATTCACCATTTGCGGGGCTGGAAGGCGACTATGTAACATCCAACCAGATTAAAGATCGCCTGAACAAAGAGATTCGCACCAACGTGTCGATTCGTGTAGAGCAGACCGATAACCCAGATATATTTCGTGTTGCGGGCAGGGGAGAACTTCAGCTTTCTATCCTGATTGAAACCATGCGACGCGAAGGGTTTGAGTTTTCTGTATCCCGTCCTGAAGTTCTCTACAGAGAAGTCGACGGCGATCTGCACGAGCCGTTTGAAGAGGTGGTCATCGATGTCCACTCTGATTACAGCAACAAAGTAATCGACAATCTTCAGAAGCGGAAGGGTATCATGACCTCGATGGTGCAGGAAGGAGAAAATAACCGAATTGAATTTAAAGTGCCTGCCCGCGGGCTGATCGGTTTTCGTGGCGAGATGCTCACTGAGACGCGCGGTACCGGTATTATGCACCAGCAGTTCCTGGAGTACGGACCGTATGCGGGAGAGATTCCCGGACGCACACGCGGCGCGCTGATTTCACTTGAGAAGGGTGATGTTACACCATACGCGCTTGAAGGACTTCAGGATCGCGGAAGCTTTATTGTAGAACCGGGTGATCCCGTCTATACCGGACAGGTAGTGGGCGTAAACAATCGCGCAGATGATCTTGTTGTGAACGTAGTGAAGAAAAAGAACCTTACGAACCACCGCGCAACACAAACGTCTGATTCCGTGAAAATTTCCCAGGCACGTAAGATGAGCCTTGAGCAGTGCATCGAGTTTATCGACAATGATGAGCTCCTTGAAGTGACTCCGAAAAGCCTCCGAATCCGGAAGACCTATTTGGATCATAACGAGAGAAAGCGGGCAGAGAAGAAGAAAGAGCTCGTTTGACCCACCCTCACTTAGGACTCACCCCCCTGTCCTCCTCTCTACGAAGTCGCTCTCGTTCGCTGAACGCGAACTGTGCTCCTTTGCATAGAGGGGGAACTCCTGAAAGGGTTTAGAATCCGATTTTATATTACAGCTCGAAATGCATTCCGAAGTCCCCCTTCTCTGCTCGCAGAGAAGGGGACAGGGGATGAGTCCGAAAGGGGATGAGTACTAAAAATAGCTGCATATCCTTTCCAACAACCTATCCATATAAAATGTCTCTTCATTTTTGAACCTCACCACTCTCAAGTCAAGGTTCTGAATAATCAGATCTCTTTCCCGGTCGTAGTCTTTCTGGTAGTCATGAATTTTCCCATCGAGCTCGACGATCAGTTGTTTTTCTGACTCACCCTCTGTCTCCCTCTCTATGCGATTGAGAGGGAGAACTTAGAAATTAGTTCAAATCCAGACAATTCATACAGCCCATTATTTAGATATAAAGTCTCCCCTCTTTGCGAACGTAGTGAGTAGAGAGGGGACCAAGGGGTGAGTCCCGTTTGGAATTGAAGTTCTGAATTTGTTGTTACTCCACCATGAAAAACTTCAACAGCTATCGCGTATTTAAACGAAATCAAAACGATCCCAACCCGGATGGAGAGTATGTTCTCTACTGGATGCAGATCAACCGGCGGTTTCACTACAATTTCGCATTGGAATATGCGGTTGGATGGGCGAATAAGCTCGGCAAACCCCTTCTGATACTCGAGGCCTTTTCCTGCGATTATCCATGGGCAACGGACCGCTCGCATACCTTTATGATGCAGGGGATGAAGGAGCACCTTGATTATGCTGTTGATCAGGACTTAAACTATATCTCATTTGTTGAACAGGAGTCCGGTCAGTATGAGAAATTGTTGAAGGACCTCGCCTCCAACGCTTCTGTTCTGGTTACGGATGAGTACCCGGTCTTTATCATGAGGAAACGGAATGAGCAGTATCCAAAAGAGATGGATATTCCGTACATCACGGTAGACAGTAATGGGCTGATTCCGCTCGGCATGACCGATAAAGATCCTTACAGCGCCTACTTCTTTCGCAAAATCATGCAGAAAAATTTTATTGAGGCGTTTACCAATCCTCCCAAACAGAATCCGCTGGATGAACTGGACCACAGGCAGCGGGTAGATTTGCCTGAATCATTGTTTGAGAACATTCCGGATGCGAAAAAAGCATTGGACGATATTCCGGGATTTGTTTCAAATCTGGATATCGATCACTCCGTAAAGCCGATCGACTGGCAGGGCGGACGATCAGCCGCTTTGGGGATGATGGGGCACTTTATTAAAGACGGTCTGAAGGTTTACGATGAGAAACGAAACGATCCCGATGAACAGAAAACGAGTCAGCTGAGTCCATGGCTGCACTTTGGAAATATTTCTGAATATGAAATCGTGAAGGCTGTCCTGGAGTATCAGCCTGAGGGTTGGGACCTGGACAAAATCACGTTTAATAAAGGATCCACCGGAGGATTTTTCAATGGAGACCCAAATGTGGATGGCTTTCTGGATGAAGTGATTACCTGGCGGGAGGTTGGCTTCCATTTTGCCCATCACAGACCTGACTACGACCGGATCGATAGCTTACCCGACTGGGTGCAGAAGACGATGGACGAGCATCGTGACGACCCGAGAGAGTGGATCTACAGCTACGAAGAGCTGAAAAACTCACAAACTCATGATGAAATCTGGAACGCAGCTCAAACGCAGCTCCGGGAGGATGGAATTATCCACAACTACCTTCGGATGCTATGGGGCAAGAAAGTGATTGAGTGGACGCCCGACTACGAGACAGCCGCTGAATACCTGATTGATCTGAATAATACGTACGCTATCGACGGCAGGGACCCGAACAGCTATTCCGGAATATTTTGGTGTCTGGGGCGGTTTGATCGTGCCTGGCAGGAACGCCCGATCTTTGGTAAGCTTCGTTACATGACCAGCGAGAGCACACGTAAAAAAGTGAAGCTGAAGCAGTACCTGGATAGATACGGCAATCAAAAAACGTTGCTGTAAAATATCGTCTAAATGCACGATAAAGAGATAATATCGTTAAAAAAGACGATAATTTGAAAATATCGTTAAAAAGAACGATATTAAGGCATGCTAGCTATAATAACAGGAGATATCGTTGATTCCAGGTCAATAAACGATCCTACTATATGGATGGATCCCCTAAAAGAACTGTTCAATAAAATGGGAGAAACTCCTCAAAATTGGGAAATATACCGGGGGGATAGCTTTCAAATAGAAGTAGCACCAGAAGAGTCGCTTCGAATAGCTTTAGTAATAAAATCTATCATAAAGAAATTAAAAACAAAAAAACTCGATGTAAGAATTGCCATTGGTATTGGGGAAAAAAATTTTGAGGCAAATTATGTAAGTGAATCAACTGGAGAAGCATTTGTATTTTCAGGTACGCTTTTAGATGAATTAAAAAAAAATAAAGTACACCTGGGAATACAAACGCCATGGAGTAGATTAAACAGTGAATTGAATATGATGTTTAAATTAGCTCTAGTAGTAATGAACTCCTGGACCAGTAAATCTGCCGAAGTTGCAGAACTCCTGTTCGATGTTTCAGAAATTACACAAGTAGAAATTGCAAATAGGCTCGGTATTGCACAATCAACTGTCAACGACAGGGTTAAGAGAGGTTCGATTTATGAGATTATTGAACTTGAGCAATATTTCAGAAATAGGATTAAAGAGATAAAAAAAGAAGAGGTGCAATTTTGATACTGACGAAACTGCTGCTTGCGCATATCCTGGGAGATTTTTTTCTGCAGCCAAAAAAGTGGGTTGATCACAAGAATAATCATAAATGGAAGTCACCTTACCTGTGGTTGCATGCAAGTATTCATTTTATACTGATCATTGTAGTGCTTTGGAACGTTGAGATTTGGCCTGTCGCTGCAGCAATTGCCGTATCACACCTTATCATAGATGGAATAAAGTTAACCTTTCAGTCTGAAAAGAATCTTTCTATTTGGTTCACAGCAGATCAAATTGCCCATCTATTTATTCTCATAGCGGTATGGTACTTTTATTGGGGAGGGTTTGAATTTCATATGCCTGAAGATACTGTCTGGATAATTGGTCTCGGGGCTCTCTTTATAACTTTTCCAGCCTCTATAATCATGCAGAAATTTATGATTCGGTGGAATAAACAGATTGATACACAGAATGACGGAACTCTTGATGGTGCCGGAACTTATATTGGGATCCTTGAACGGATTTTCATTTATCTCGCAATTTTGTCATCCAATGTTCAGGTGATAGGATTTCTCCTGGCTGCTAAATCGGTTTTTCGTTTTGGTGACCTCAGCCGATCGGAAGATCGAAAGTTGACGGAATATATATTAATTGGTACTCTTTTGAGCTTCTTGATTGCTATTTTGACGGGTATGATTGTAGCTGAAGCGACAAAGTATTTTTTATAAATCGTGATTGCATCATGTATTAGAAAGGATGAACGTTCTACAGCTGGCTTATTATTTCTGATACCAGTCGTGCAAAATCATCTTTTCGGCTCTCTGCCGCAGCTTTTACGTGAGCATGATCCAGCTTGCCTGCTTCTACACCTGCGGCCATATTTGTCACCATTGAGATAGCGGCGGCGGGCAGATTCAGCCTGGCGGCTTCTATCAGTTCCGGGGCGGTGCTCATCCCCACAACATCTCCGCCCAAAATTCTGAATGCACGGATTTCGGCTTTGGTCTCGTATGTGGGGCCCTGGGCAAAGAGGTAGGTTCCGCGCTGTACCTCTAGTCCAATGGATGCCGCAATTTCGCGAACGCGATCAGCAGTTTTGTAAAGATTGTAGCGGTAGGGCTGAGACGGCCCGGCTGACACAGGTTGAAAAAGCCGGAATACATCGTCAATCACCATCAGATCGCCAACCTTGAAGCCGGTATTAATAGCCCCGGCTGCGTTTGAAATGATCAGTTTATTTGCGCTGAATGCACTTGCAAGATGAACGGGAACTACCGCTCTTGAAAATGGATGCCCCTCGTAGTGATGAAAGCGCCCTGAAAAGGCGATGATAGTTTTACCGGCAACTTTTCCCGCGATCAATTCGCCTGAGTGTCCCTGTACGGATGTCTGGGGGAAATCGGGGATTTCACTATACGCAATGGAAACCGGTTCATCAATGACGGAGCCGAAATTACCCAGGCCTGATCCAAGAATAACGGCCGCTTCAATCTGTTCAGGGAACGACTGCCCGACCAGATAATTTTTTATTTGATAAATCTCTTCAGGTAGCGTCATGTAGCTATATTCTTAATTTTGTATCCCTTTTTATCATTAAAGTCCGTTAGCCTGAACAGCGGATGATCGGTCTCGTGATAGGCCATGATAATATAACCTTCCTTATGAGATAGTTCCTGTATTTTAGTCCGAACCTTTTGGCTCTGCTTTGGCTCAAAATCATACTTGGCAGCATACGATCGGTTGATGGCGCTTCGGGTTCCAATTACATCACCCGCCATCACATATTTTTCATCCCCGTTTTCGTAGTAGAGGGCGTGATGATGCTCAGTATGTCCGCCAATTGTTTCTACGCGAACGTTAGGGATAGGAGTTGACTCCTCACCAGAAATCGTCTTGAGTTCTGCGTGACTGTCTAAAAAGTGAAAAAAATCTTGTTTTTTTTCATCCTGATCGTCAATCGAATCAGATAGTTTTTTCCATCCACCCTCCGATACCCATACAGCAGCCTCCGGGAAGGTGAGTTCCCAATATCCGTTTTTTTGATGCGCAAGCCCGCCCATGTGGTCGAAATGGAGATGGCTCAGAAAGATGTCTGTAATTTCATAATCAGAAAGCGAGTGTTCCTCAAGATTCTCCAGAATGGTGTCGATGCTGGTGTCTGTACCGAGAAGATCACCGATACCGGCGTCAAACAGAATGTTTCGTTTATCGTCCTGAATCAAAAAAGGTTGAATTGAAATTTTCAAAGCTCCTTTGTTTGGAGGGTCTGACTTCTTAATTCGCCGGAAGATTTTGTCGATTGCAACAGAAAAAGTTCCCTCGTAAAGAGCAGTAACACTGGCCATATTGTCTGGTGAATTCGGTTTAGAAGAGGAGTTTATCGCTTTTTTTCTTCAAATTTGTCGTACGCTTCGATGATATCACGAACAAGCTTGTGGCGTACCACATCATTTTGATCCAGGTAGACAAATGAAATTCCATCGATGTCGTTTAGAATTTTTTGTATTACAATCAGGCCCGACTCCTGCTTCCTTGGAAGATCTGTCTGCGTGATGTCTCCTGTTATAATGGCACGGCTGTTAAACCCTATGCGGGTCAGAAACATTTTCATTTGGGTGTTGGTAGCATTTTGTGCCTCATCTAAAATCACAAAAGCGTTGTTCAGCGTGCGTCCGCGCATGTAGGCGAGCGGTGCGATTTCAATCACGTTTTTTTGGAGCTGAAATTCCAGCTTGTCATACTCAATCATCTCTTCCAGAGCATCATAGAGCGGACGCAGATACGGGTCAATTTTCTCTTTTAAGTCTCCGGGAAGGAATCCCAGGTTTTCCCCCGCTTCTACAGCCGGCCTCGCAAGAATAATACGTTTCACTTTTCTTGCCTTTAGTGCGCGAACAGCGAGCGCCACTGAGGTGTAGGTTTTACCCGTTCCTGCAGGGCCGATGGCAAAAAGGATATCATTATTTTCAGACGCTTTTATAATATTTCTCTGGCCGGGTGTTTTGGCGGAAATCGCCTCACCGGTATGCGTATGGAGGATGATGTCGCCGGTTTCAGCGTCAAAACCAGGTTTTCTGATCTCTTTTCCTCCTTCAACGCGTTCAGCAAGCGCAAGGAGTGTAGTTATATCCTGCCGTGATACATCGCCACCGCGCCTCACGACAGATATCATTTCATTCAGAATGTCTGACAACGTCTCAAGATCTGATGCGGGACCTTTAAGCTTTATCTTATTTCCCCTTGCAGTAATTTTGGTATTGGGAAAGGCGTCGTCAAGCTGAGACAAATTCTTGTCATCAAAGCCCAGGACTACAACGGGATCTGCATTTTCAATTAAAATCGTTACTTCGGACTGCTTTTCTTTTGTTTCGATAAATGTATTTGCCTGAAGTTAGTAGTATAATCGGTTTAAAATAACCAGAAAAAGTGTCAGTTTAAACCAAATCGGCTCTGCCCGCATTCATTTTTGACTGCAGCCCTTCGATCGCAGCGGGAATATTTTTTTGTTTGAATACGCTGCTTCCCGCTACCAAAACGTCCGCTCCCTTTTGAATCAGCTTAGTGCAGTTGTCACTGTTCACGCCGCCATCCACTTCAATAAGATAGTTCAGATTCATCTGTTCCTTAATAGCTTTTAGTTTGTATACCTTATCAAAACTGGATTCTATAAATGACTGCCCGCCAAATCCAGGATTTACGCTCATAACAAGCACTAAATCTACGTCAGGTAAAATTGGGTAGAGAAGATCTACAGAAGTGGCCGGGTTAATGACAACCCCTGTCATACAGTCCATGCTTTTGATATGCTCTATGGTTCTGTGCAGGTGGGGACATGTTTCCTGGTGGACGGATATTAGGCTGGCACCGGCGTTGGCAAAAGCTTCAACATACTCATCCGGATTTTCAATCATCAGGTGCACATCAAGAAACATATCAGGAGCTGCGTCACGAATGGCATCTACAATGAACGGGCCATAGCTGATGTTTGGTACAAAGTGGCCATCCATAATATCGCAGTGGAGCCACTGCACTCCCGCATCGGCGCAGGTTTGAATCTCATCACCCAGACGGGTGAAATTAGCAGCAAGAAGGGATGGAGCAAGAACGGGGGTGTTGAATGTCATTGCTTAAAATGGTTTACTGTTGATTATTTCCGGTTGTGTCTGGCGGAGCTGAAACAGTGGTGTCGGTACCAACGGCTCCGGTTTCTGCCTCTTCTCTTACATCAAAACGTTCTGAGACTATCAGCTTGAGCGCCTGGCCTTCGGTGAGCTGTTCACTGTCGGGAGTGAAAGAGAGAACCGTGTTTGGAACAGCATCCTGGGTAGCCTCATACCGTATGTCTTCAACTCTCAGACCGGCCCTTCTGATTTTCTGCTGAGCTTCAATGAGAGTATTACCAACAATGTCCGGCACGTCTACCACACGGCCTCCAAGGCCGTCACTTACTACCAGGTTGATCACTGCGCCACGGTCTACAGTATCGCCCGGTGTGAGTGATTGTCGAATGATGGTATTCCTGAATCGCGCTGTTTCGTAGATGGTACTTCCTACAGTAAAGCCGTAATTCTCAATCTGTATCCGCGCGTTGGTCAATGACATATCTACAACGTTAGGAACGACTGCGGTTGGTCGAATTTCCGTATTGACGGTCAGATAAACCTTGCGATTTGGCTTTACAATTTGAAGAGGGGATGGGGCCTGATCAATAATATAGTTTGCAGGATAAACAGCATTGGCTCGCCTATCTAGAACTTCATGCCTCAAACCGTACTGCTCAAGCAGTTCTTCCGCTTCTTCAAGTGAAATTTTGGTAACATCAGGTACCGTAACACCTTCATTAAAATTGGTGTAGTTCGGCATGATGACAAAATTTAGCAGAACAGCCATCAGGATTGCAAACAAAACGAGTCCGCCCGTGATGTAATAAAAAAGAGGGTTGGTAAAAATGTATTTTATAAAATCCATATGGTTTAATTTTATCTGATCGATAAAATATTAAAAGTGATAACTAAGCTTAATATAGTTAGAAGGGACAATACTTGTAGTTGCTTCAATCCGATTTTGTTTCACCTGGAAAGTGAAGTAGCTGTCGAATGCAGAGATTACGTGATTGGCAATCAGCACCATGGTGAAATTTTTTGAAACCCTGAAATCGTCATTAAACTGCTCTGCAAGAGAAATTCCTTCTGCAAATAGTGGACTGGCTTTTCCTCCGTCCCTGCTGATTCTATACGGATTTGTATCATTACTTTGATGATATCCGTAATAATCACTCCAGCCCGCCTGGTACTGGTAGTATTTGGCAATCAGCTCATAATATTGCTGCGAACCGTATCCCGGCAAAATATGTGAAAAGTTGCTGGTCTGAACTGCATCAGGCGTTATAAATGGAGTTCTTCTTTCAACATCACGCAAAATATCTATGTTGATGTTTTGCCAGTCAATGTTTGTATCGAAAGCCGGTTCAATACCATCTACCATACTGCGCAGCTGATCGAGATGTGGATTGCTCAGGTTGTTTTCATCATGATATTCAACAAGCCACTGAGCATATTGAGTGACGCTCCAGTTTCGGTCCGCAAAATTCTCATACCTCTGTTCTCCGCGTCTTCCCCTGTTGCTGTATTCAACCATCATATAAATAGATGTTAGCTCGAGTGCGGCATAAATACCTCCCCGAATCCAGTTACCATTTATCATCTGACCACTTCCGGGCAGAACGGCCGAAGATAAAAGCGCAAGGCCGGGTGTTTCAGTAAACCGTCTTTGAAGTGAGTTGTTAAAGTGATCATCAGAAAAATTGCGGGAGAGAATGGGCTGAACAAAATCAGCTTTTGTGAATTCAGTTCTATTCTGTTCCGCATCGTTCAAAGATGTACCAGACAAACTTTTAAGAGGCTGAGATACGACAAACAGAGGAATAAGACAGAGTGCGACCAGAATCAATACATGCTTCATAAGAGGTCAAAATCAAACGTTAATCCAAAATAAAACAGGAATTCACGGCCATAAGATACCGTGTTATCTCCTGATCCGGTAATGAAATCATCTGAGAAGTTAACGTCAAATCGGTTCAGTCCATATGTTCCGTTTACAAATAGTTTGAGCGGAAACAGGTAGTGGCTGTTAAAGGACATTCTTAGCTCAGCTCCCAGACCGGATTTGAGCTGATTGCCAATATCAAGAGGGCCACCCCAGCCGTTACCGGTTTCGGCATAGAGATGGGCGAATAATTTATCAATCGTATAAGCTCCCACTTGCTGATTAATTGACTGAAAGATGGGCGTTAAATAAGATGCTCGCATAAATGCGGTTTGCTGTCCGCCAACAGAGAAAAACGGATAGGAGCGCAGACCGGTCAATCCGCCGATATAATCGAGATAGAAAAAATCATCCGGACGATTCAGGTACGTAAATCCGCGCGCAGTTATCATTCCGGTGTTGTCATTATTCAGCCTGAAACCAAATCGCTGCCGCAATTCGAGTGAGTGATTGCGATCTGTTTTATAGACCGGGGATAAAATACCGTCGTTCACCTCAAATTCATCAAGCAGGCGGCTCGGCTCATATTTATAGGTGAATCGTCCTTTGAGTCCAATCGGAGCAATATCCATATTTCTCGACGGTTCGATTAGTTCTGCTATGTACGAAGCAGAGTAGCTGTTTCCCCTGAAATATTGCGATGTGCTTCCGGGTATAAACTGCTGCAATTCATCTGAAATGAATCCTTCGGTGGCCACGCTATACGTTGAGTAGGATGTTCCAAATTCCAGCAGGCTCCATCGGTTTAACTTGCTGCGCAGAAACAGATTGGCTTCCCAGATAGAGTACCGGATATCCACGGACTTAGTTTCCGGCAGACAGGATGTACAGGGAAACTCTTCAATAGAGAGACCGTCGCGCACATTTCGTTTCAAATTATAGAGTTCAATACTTACTGTGGGCGACCAGCTGGTTTTGATGAAGGGAATTCCGCGATGTTCAAATATCATAAAGACATCCCGATCCAGGTCGTTTAATCTGGCTGGTGAGATGAAATCTCCCACTCCGTCTGCCGGGGTTGAACCAAAGCCGAAAAGCGCACCGCCAAATATGCTGATCTTTTCGGTAACGTCACGCGATGAGAGGTATGCGCCCAGTTTCATATCGCGCCAGAGATTTTCGCCAAGTGAACCAAAGTTTCCTGCGGTTAACAAGCGCGAATTACTGCCGTTAATTTTTGAATAGTTATCAAACCTGATGATCGGAAATACATTCAGACTTGTGATGGTTTCGGTATAGGGGCTCCAGGTCCGGCTGTCAGACTCAAATTCTGTTTCAATCTCAAACTCAAGCGGTTCACCCTCATAATCTGAAGGGGTGAATGGCAGCGGGCCAATAGATCGGTCGTTGGACTGATTAAGAATCCGTATTCGATCCTGATCTGAATCACTTTTGTTTGTGAAGACCTCTTGCTCCTGCGGAATAGCAACAATAATGGAGTCGTACTGATCTTTTAACCCAGTTTTGGATATTTTGTAACCATCTTCTATAAAATGGGAAAAGTAGAGAGTATCGTTTTGAACCACGGGCATAAAGGCCCCGCCCAATACAGAAGTGATACGCTCTGTATGTTCAAGGTCAAGATCTTTTCTGTATATGTTGAATATTCCATCCATGTCGGAAGAGAAATAGAGATATCTACCGTCGGCATCGATCCAGGGATCCCGGAAATCTACAAAGCGATTCTCAACCATCGGAGTGGTGACACCTGAATTGAGGTCGTAAACATAAATATTTCTTGATCCGCTTGAGGCACCCGCCATATAAACAGATTCTCCTGATGGATGCCAAACCGGGGTGAAAATTGTTTCACCTGAATTGTAGTCGGTAAGCGGGGTAATCTCTTTCGTATCGAGATCAACCGATACCAAATTTTGGGTGCCGTCTCTCTGCTGCACCGCTACTGCCATGTTTTGAGTTGGGTGCCATGCCGGTTCCTGAATACGTTTACTCTCTGTTAACTGTTGTCTTTTTTCATCTTCGAGATTGTAGATGTAAAGGTCCTGGTACGTTTCACCAAACCTGTTTTTTTCTGCCCGGCTGTAGAGCAGCTTCTTACTGTCAGGGGAGAATGAGAACCTGTTGCTGATAAAATCGAGCGCCAGGTTAGCTCCCATACCGTGTGACATCTGGTAGAGCTGATCGGAATCGAGCTGTTCAGCTCCCCCAACGTTATCAATCGTTACAACTGCAGTATCGGTTCGTACGATCAGGGCAGTCGCTGCAAAATCGCGTTCCATGTTGGATAAATAGGCAAATGCAGCAGAGTCGGGACTAAATTGCGGATAGAAGTTGAAGTATCCGACGGGTACTACATGCTCAAATTCTGTAGGCTCAATGTGTTCGGTTTGATGAGCGTAAAACTCTTTTCGATCTTTTATCCAGTCATCAAAAAGCTCTTCACCGCTGATGCCTGTTGCTGCTTCAATCACTTTCGAAAAATTGGTTTTGCCGCTTTCTGCAGCAGCGGTTGAAATATCAGCAACCACATTTTCGCCAAATCTACTCACAAGGTAGATAACAAAAGCAAAACCCTGGTTGTAGTTTGTCTCTCGCTCAATGCTTGTTTTAGAGCTGAAGATGCCCATATTTGTGAAATCGAGATAGGTGTCATTCATAATTCTCGATCTCAGCAGCATGTCGCGGTGAGAGTCCCAGTAGTCGTATGTAAGGCCCGATCGCTGGTACTGAGCCGTTCCTTCGGCAAACCATGCAGGGATGCCAACCGTTGCAAATGGCAGGGTAGCGATACCGTTTGGAAACCCGTAGAGCACATCCGGCCTGCGAACGCCTTCATACGAAAGCCACTGGAAATAGATTGCAGGGATGGTTTTTGTACGCTTCATCGATGCCTGCAGCTGCACAATATGTGTAAACTCGTGGGTTATCACGTTTCTCAGCCAGTTGTGTGTGCCCCTGAGTGGTGTATCAAGTGCAGGAACCCAGATCTCAATTTTATCATCAAAAAAGAATGCAGCCCCATTGGAGTAGTCCACCCTGTCTCGAAGCACAATACTAATTTTACGATCCGGTTCGAGGCCGTAAAGAGATGTAATTGGCTGGTAAATTTCTTCGGCTATTTTTGATGAAACCTGTGCACTTCGCTCACTGCCTTCCTGGTAGTGTACCAAAAAGTGTTCACTTTCGATCGTGAACCAGGGGAGATGATTATGCGGATATTCGTAAAACTGCGGACTGGTTTGGGCATAGAGATTTCCCGCAAGCAAGAATGTCAGGATTGTAAACGCCAAACGGTATGTTTTGTGGAAGTTCTTCAATTATTTGGCAATTGCAATTTTTACAAGTTTACGTTCGGTTTGGCCGTTTACTGTAGCTGAAACCACGGCAATATATCCTCCGCTTCCCCAGCCTGATGTGTCGATGGAGATCTCTTCCGGTCCGCCACCCCGGCTCTGAACGGTTCGGTCGTAAATCAGGCGCCCGCTTGTTGTGGCGATACGAATGTTCACCTCGCCGGCAGAACTGGTTTGAAAGCGCAGAAACGTTTCATCGCTGGCAGGATTTGGCCAGTTATAGGTTTCTGAACTGTTCAAAACCCCAAAATCGGGCATAGCAACAGACTCCGACTGCAGCCGGCCCGTCAGTTTGTTATTCCCGCTGTTACCATATTTTGAGCTCCATATTACGGATCCCATTTCCGGAAAGCGCCAAATTCTGAGGTCTCCCTCATGGCTCACCGCTGTCAGATACCGACCGCCAATAGACGGGTGGACAGGGTCATCGGTCTGACTATTTATTCCGCCAACTAAAAGAGGGAATCCTTCTACTCTGTTGCCGTTTGAATTATAACCGTAAAGATTGATCGACTGCCCGGTTTGACCAACGACAATGAGTTCAAATTCACCGCTGCTGTTCAAATCGGCCAGAAGAGGCGTGCCCGTAAACTGAACCTCGCGGGGAGCTTCAATTGGGAATCCCGACAGTACGGCTCCATTCAAATTTTTAGCTGTTATACGGTTTTCTTCCCGGTCGATAAATACAAAATCAATGGTTCCGGAATGATCAATATCGGCAATTGCCGGCCATCCCAGGCTGTTTGACTGATGTATAAGTCTGCGTTCAGGACCGTTGGGCCCATCTGCGAAAAGATATAGTGAATTATCCAGAATTAAGAAGGTCCGGTAGTTACCGTTTTCCTGCTCAATGAGACCGATATGTTTTCTTACAAATGGATCATCCGGAATACTGATCTGATCAGAATAGGATGCCGATGGGGTGGTGATGGTAATTTGTCCGTCACTGGAGATCGCAGATTCAAATCCGTTGATCTGTTCAGTCCGGTGACCCGCAAAGGAGTAAAAGTTTTCTTCGAACAGTTGTGTGCTGATGCTTGCCCTGTCGGCGCTGCCGTCGAACTGCAGGAGGTTGGGTGCTGGGCTGCTGATGAAGCCGCGATTGGGCTCAGCCTCAAATTCCCAAAGGGTAGAAAAAGCAGGCAGATCACGTTCAATCAGCTCTACTATAAAATCTTGATTATTGAGTGAAGGTTTGGGCGCTGTAACAAAATTGTTACCACCGGATAAAATCAGTGGCTGCTGATGAGCAGTTACCCGGGAAGTAATTCCAGTCAAATCGCCCTGTTCAAACCTGTACAAAACGGTGCTTCTGGATGGGATGACCGATTCAGATTCCCGATCCCCTCCGAATGAAAAAATAGAGAGGGGATAACGGCTCCAGTAGGGATCATCAGCGGCTGTTGAGAATCCAAAATCTCCCAGCTGTGTGCTCTCAACAATTTCGTAGAGATCTCTGCCGGCTCTGAACGGCTGTATATTTACGGTGGCAACGGGAAGGTTATCTGAAAACCCGAACAGTTCAAACCCCGACATCGCTCCGGAATTGCTGTTGTTGTTGGGAGTGGTATCCGGAGCAAACCGATTTTCGTAGAGTGTAATGGTTCCTGTGGGTGTGATGACGGAGGCATCATTACCGCGCCACCAGAAATCAAATGCCGAACCGTTGATCTCATTTTGAAAAAAGCCTATAGCTGTCGGTCGGCCAATATCCTGTGCACCGTCAGCTTCCACAAGGCGAACGCCTCTCTGATTAGGGTTGCTGTTAACTCCTTCTCGTGCGGCCATCCGGGTTTGGATAATTCCCTCATCGATATGCCAAATTAGAATACCGCCGTTCAGCATCCTGCCGTCATCCTCTGATGTCTCATCCAGAACATCGGCCGGGCCTCCGGGAAGGGCGAAATCATAGTTGGAAACATCAACAACTACACCGGGCTCAAGAAGTTCAACAAAGTCAGACTGCTGAAATACAAAAGATGTATCCGCATTTGTCAGCGTAAGTGGTTCAGCAAGAGTGCCGTCGGGCCGCTGAATCGTAAGCGTTGTGCCGGTTTGATTTGCCTCGCGGTGTCTGTTTTCGATCAGGAAATATTCACTGCTGCTGATGGGTACCTTTCCAATACTGTTAGGCTGCCGGAGAGAGGACGCGGGAAGTGAAATTTCGCCGCCGCTGTAATCTATCGTAAAAGGTTCAGCCCATCCCATATAAACTTTCTCCCAGGCGGATAACTCAGGTGGGAATAGACCGTTATATGCAAAAATTCCCGCGCCGTCCATCAGACCAAAACGTCCTATCCCTGATTCCCCGGTATCGGTATTAAACAGATCGGGCAGGCCGATGTGGCTTCCGATCTGTGCGGTTACCATGCCGTTGATGGAGAGCTGAAGTATGACCTCTCGGCCGGTCACATCTTCACCGGCACGCGTAAGTGTTCGGGGTAAAATCAGGGTGTTATCAACCAGGAGATTACCGTTATCAATAGGAAAACCGCTGAATGAAGGATCATCAAACAGCCGGACGAATGCGTTTTTACCCAGGTAAACTGAGGGGATATCTTGTGGTGTTTTTTCAAGTATAGTTCCGGTGAGCTCAATATCGCGGCCAACCCCGGCATGAAATAGCACAAATGCGATTCGGTCAGATGGGTTGAGCCCTAGATTAAGGCTGCCGGATTCCGCAACCTCGTTCCAGGCGTCACGCGCCAGGTCGGCCAGCGGTTCAGATGAGGGATCTACACCGATGGGTGAGTAAGCCTCCATACTGTTTGGCAGCCTGAAAACGTTGTCTAATACGCGGTATTCAATATCCAGGGAGCCATTCGACATCCTGGAGTAATAATTTTTGGCAAATTCCAGGTGGGCTTCAAAATAGTTTTTGTTGTGCGGTAGCGGATCAATCGTAATTTCATCACTTTGGAGATACGAAATGGCTCCATCTTCAAACGTGCCATTTCCGGATGTGAAACGGTTGGTGTCTGGCTCAAACTCCACCATCACAGCAATGATGTGAAGTGTACCGTCTGATATACGACTGTTTTGAGAAGAAAGAGAAGGGTCGGTCGATATTCCCGAACGCTCCAGATCTTGTGAAAAGGCTGAACTTCCCGCTAAAAAAAACAAAATGAGCAGTGCATATATAGCTTTTGCACTGCTCATCCAATTCACCAATACCATATCTGGCCGCCGAATAGTTAAACCTTAGTTAAATGTGAGTAACAAGCTTAATCGGATTGTATTGGCCAGCGGGTGATCTTCTTCGAGTGTATAAATATAGCTGAAGTCAACACCTACAATATTGTACCGGAGACCGGCTCCGAAAGTCATAAACCGGCGGTTTCCGTTCTCTTCATGCTCGTGATAGTATCCGCCTCTGAGGGCAAATTGGTTGTTATACCAGTACTCAAGACCGGTTCCGAACATGAGTTGATCCATGAGGCTAAGCGTAACCGTTTCGGTGCCGTTAAACCTGTCAAATGATCCCCATGAGTTGAAAATTGCTTCTAAGGAGCCCATCGCTTCAAATGTGTCGCCCCCTTCACCGTCACCGCTCACCCGTTCATTCCGGGCCATTATTTTCGATACATCATTCGCAATCGTCAGCGTATTGTATCCGCGGGAATCGAGTTCGGTAGTAAATGCCCATCCGGCTCTCAATACAGTTGGGAGAGGATCTTTCTGCGCATTGTCGGTGTACTGAATGCTGGGACCGATGTTAGAAAGGTTAATTCCGGCGTTCACACTTGCATTGCGCGTTCCGATTGAAAACGGATCAGATTTATACAAAGCTGCAAGATCAACACCAACACTTGCACCCGGGTTTACTTTTTGCCCTGCTACTTCACCGTCAGCCAGGGAGCTGTAGATAAACCTGAAACCGGATCCCAGTGCGAAATTCTCCGAGAGCTCAAACCCGTAGGAGAGTCCGCCGGCAATTTCAAAACTGTTAAAACGGCCCAGTTCAACATTATCTTCACTGGTTCGTATCTGCTCGCCAAGGTTCAGAAAGGTAAGGTGCCCGCCAATCGTGCCAATGCCCTCCACATAATACGTGCCAACGAGGTAATCGTAGAAAAGATCGGCGTTGAATGCCGGCAGCCAGTTGGCGTGCGTAATACTTATCTGATTTTTATTCTGAAAGGCCAGGCCTGCGGGATTCCAGAACATGGCTGACGCATTATCTGCAATGGCAACACCTGTGTTACCCATTCCTGCACCGCGGGAGTCTGGTTCTATCTGGAGAAATGGTACAGCTGTGATTCCAACCTGAGCTTTGGAAACACTAAATGCGCCCGATATTAAAACAACAGCTAAAAGGGATAAAACTAATTTTCGCATAGTAAGATTTTGAGTTTTGGTAAATATAACGGAAATAATCCTTTTTTAATGTATGGTTATCGGATTATGACAAGTTTTTCGATTTTTTCCTCGGTTTGCATTCCTTCTGGGGTATCTGCTCCAACCCTAAGCACATAAATATAAGTACCGTTAGCCAGGCGATCATAATCGCGGTCAAGACCATTCCATTCAATGTTAGCATAAGAATTTGAGGTTATTTGTGATTCTTGTAGATGCATTACCGGTAGCCCGCTAAGGGTATATATGCGTATGCTGATATCCAGCAGATTACCAGGTTGATTATGTTCGAACACAAAGCGTGTGTTTCTGCTCATTGGATTGGGATAATTATACACATTCCGAATCTCCAGCTGATCGCTGTCGGCCACCTCAAACTGTATGGTTGCCTCCGATGGATTGTTGTATACATCCCATGCCCGAACGTTTAGCGTGTAACTCCCGGCCGATAGGTTATCGATGGGATACTCGATACGTCCTTTACGAAAATCATCAAGATCGCTCTGATAAAATTCGTTTAGTACGATGGTTTGTCGTGGATTTGTATCGATTGTAGCTATAATCTCATGTCCTACTCCTGTTCCTGTTGTGTTTATGCCTGATTCGTCTTCAAGGTCTACAATTAGTGTTGATGAACTGCCTACAAGATTGCCGTTAACAAAACCTGTGTCGTTCAGATATACGTCGATATCGGGTCCTTCTGTGTCATCGGGTGCATCCTCATTTACCCCGTTGAACACTACATTATCAACTGAGCCTGCTCCGTCTAATCCGGGTGAAGTGGTATAGGTTAGAATTCTGCCGCGATCGTTTGAAAATGTGATGTCTCGCGGAACAATAAATTCAGTATTGAAGGCGCCATTCCGCACCGACACGCGACCGTTGAAAAGAATATCATTTTCAACGCTGTACTGGCACCCTGGCTGAAAACAGCGGCCTTCCTGAACCCAGTTTTTGTCAGGAAGATTTACAACTCGTTCTGAATCGAATACCGTTACCGTGGTTTCTCCATTGTAATCGGGCAACGGATTTCCGGCCGGATCTGTAATGATTCCTTCGATACTCATCCTGTCCAGCGCCCTGATTTGAACAACGGCGTTAGGATCTGTTTCCAGGTCGGTGTCGTTAATTCGGGTGATGTTTGATTTTACTTCCGGCAGGCCTATACGGGTTGCAGGGTCTCCCAAAAGGATGAATTTTCGGGCGTTAAAACCGGATCCCTGGCTCGTGTTTTTCGTTCTTCTGTAAATGTCACCCAATCGCTGAGGTTTACCATCAGAATCACGTTCAAGCATCTGGCGGGTCAGCTGAATATTAAGGCCAAAATTGTTACTTCCGGGCGATGCGCTTGTAAAAACAACACGCGTGGTGGTAAACGTGGCAACAGTTCCTCCGTTATTCCACAGTAGTGTCTGCTCTGCGCCAGACTTAGCATCTGTATCGTCATAGCGTCCAAACTGGCAGGTGGCCGTCACAAAAATCGAAGGACGATCGTTATTCGTTAACTGCGGTATCATGTCTTCAGTAAACAGAAATTCATCTGCCAGCACAAATTGCCCGCCATGGCCTGAGTAATTAATAACAAGTGAGCCTTCGTTAAATGAGCTGATTAGATCCTGAGTAGCTCCCGGAACTCGCCGCCCCGCAGCGGAGGTCTCAACGGGGTAGGAGAGCATGTAAATTTTATCAATTTTTGTAGCTGTTTCCGTCTTGTTGATCTGCAGTGCTGTTCCGTCTGCATTCAGCAGGTGAAGATCTCGATTTCGCTCTATGTCAGGGAAATCATCATCCGCGGCAAAGGTAAAGCGGGTTCTCCAGTCGCCCTGAGTGTTACCACTCTCGTAGTTTTGAATTTTATTCATCACTGTTCTGGCTTCAGAGATTGTATTTACCGGGAAACGTCCAATCCCTATATCCAAACGTTCGGAGCTGTCGAACGGCAGCCATTCGCCTTCATCATCATCCAAAAGCCCAAAATAGTCGTCGCTGCCGTAGCTCTGAATTCTATGCAGTGATTCATCACTTTGAAATGTAAAAACGTGGTTTGTGATTGATCCCTCTGCGATATTCCTGAAATCATAGGTGGCGTCGCCAAACAAAAGAAGATGCTTCAGTGGGTCCCGCCCGTCGGAAAGTGCCCGGTCGAATAGGAATTTAATATAGTCTCTTATTGCTGTTACGTCGGGCGTGCCTGCTGAAAATTCATTAAAAATCTCTTCCTGGGTTACAACCTGTACACTGAAATTGTCCTTATCACGGCGGTAATCAGCCCACTCTTCAGCAACATCCAGGAAAAATTCAGACGTTACAATCACATAGTCAGGGTAGTTAACGCTTCCCCTCAGATTTTGATTGACAATGCGTGACCCTGTTTCCGGTGTGTGAAAATTATTTTGGGCTACAAATCGGTTGTAATGCTGGTGCTGATATGAAAATGTATAGCTTGAGGCCGTTTCAGAAACAGGCAGAAGGACAGGATTTGACGGATCGGAAACCTCCATAACAAAGGGTGTGGTGCTTCCAAATCCATTTAGCTGATACGTTCCGGTTTGATTGGAAATCGCTGACGGTGAATAAATCTTCAGGTATCCATCGTCAGCCACCAGTTCGCGATCGTAGGTTATACGAACCCAGTCAATAAATCCTTCACTTGTGGCTTCAGGGGCATTTAATTGAGCCTGCAGCTGTACTCGCTCCGAATTTTGGGTTGTTGTGGCTGTGTTAAAAGAGCGGAGCCTCCCTGAGACGCCTTCCTCTGAATTGTAGCTCTGTATTGGGGGCACATTTGCAGATGAACCAATAGATGAACCGTTGTAGGAGAATCCCAAATTCATAGGTTGGGTGCTGCGGCCAACAAACTGAATCTCAATGTTCATGTTTCTGTTGGCTATCAACCCGGGACGCGTTACATCCAAAAAAGTGCGCTGCTGCTGTCCTGAGGAGTTTCTGAGCCGTGTACCATACCACTCGAGTCCCGACCGAATTCTGGGTTCAGATTTGAAGAGATCTTCTTCAAACCAGTAAAAATCCCGGAATTGAGATATCAGGGTTCCGGTATCTGCTGCGGGAGCTTCTGAAAGACGTGCAGAGCTATTACCTGAAGAAATATGAAGGTATACGTGATGTACTTCACTGTAGCGATGGAGCTGATGTGTGAAAGAACCGGAGTTAGCATCCCTGAACACCTGATGAGGCGAATCGGCATAAAAGAGAATTCGGTCCCCCTGCACAAACTGGCTATCGTTTCCGGTTTCGGTAATGATTGGAATTTGGGAGAGCTGCGGACGCTCTGCTGAATTTAGTCGTGGAAGTTCACCTCCCGGGGTACTCCATATCTGTATCTGATCTGGATTCAACTGACCTGTATTTACACCGAGTTCAACAAGGTACTCAAAGTCTACCTGGTGTATGCCTGCCCGGTCAATTGGTATTTTGTACCATTCACCGGATGAGAGAGGAGTTTGATCATTTAGAGTAACTTTTGATGAGAGTTGCCGGGGAGAACGGTCTTCCTGAGACTTATAAACTCTGAACCGTGCTTCTCTTACAAAAATCATCTCTTCAGGATTCTCCTCAGAAAAGCGAACTGGATGAAACCTGAGACTTGCCACAGGTTTTCCTCGATGAACACCGGGATTGACAATCTCGAAAAGGGGAGAAGAGCTGCCGGAAAGTGCAAAGGCTTCAATAAGCGGCTCCGGATCCCGGTCTATAGTCCGGGTCTGCACTCGCTGTTCAATGATGGAGTAGGAGGTGTTTAAATCTGTTTCAACTAAAAATTCGTACACATGATCTATCGTAAGGCTATCATTTACAAAATGATAATCCGTAAACTGATCTGTTTCCGATACGGTGGTAAGTTGTTGCGCTATTGCAGTATTGCAGAACAGCAACAGACTAAAAACCACAGATATGTGAATGAAAAATTTTGGCATAGCTTAAACTTGTATGGCACCTAAATCAGTAACTAATTGAATCGTAGTATTACGGTATAGGCAAAAAATACTTTTCAAGTTCAAAAAGAGCGGGGGCGATATCTGCCGTACAGTTGGCAGTATATAGATAAAGCTGTAGCATGATCAAAAGGTCTTATTCCAAAAAATATGATCGTAGCTTTAATCTATAGAAAGTTGGTTTGATTGGCGTTATTTATATACCCGATAATACACCCCAATAAAAAGAAAATCAATTCCGTATTTACTTTTTTTATCAAACTGCAACACAATTCTCCGAATAATGCCCATCCTGACTATTGAGGCTCATTTTTATATCAATAAATAAATGGCAAAAAAAATGCCCCTCAGATTTCGAGGGGCAGACACTGATCAGAAGTGACAACTGCATTTTATTTTGGCGTTAGCTGCCTTACAAAGCTTCAAAAACCATTGCCGAAGCACCGCCGCCGCCGTTACATATTCCGGAAGCTCCAAGTTTAGCTCCTTTCAACTGCATGGCGTGCAGGAGCGTTACAACTATTCTAGCACCCGAACAACCAATAGGATGGCCGATACTCACAGCGCCGCCGTGAATGTTGACGATCTCCGGATTGAGTTCCAGTTTTTGGTTGTTAATCAGAGAAACAACTGAAAAGGCTTCGTTGATCTCAAAAAGCTGTATGTCGTCTTTGGTGACACCGGCTCGTTTAAAGGCTATTGGCAGAGCGTCGGCGGGTGCCGTTGTAAACCACTCCGGGGCTTTGGCTGCGCTGGCGTGACTTCTGATCCTGGCAAGCGGTTTCAGGCCGAGTTCTTTGGCTTTCTCTTCGCTCATCAGCACGACAGCAGCAGCGCCGTCGTTTATGCTGCTGGCGTTTGCGGCAGTAACGGTTCCCTCCCTGTCAAATACAGGGCGGAGCGTCGGGATTTTATCAAAATTTACTTTTCCGAGTTCTTCATCAGAATCAACCTTTGTAACGTTCCCTTTACGATCTGTCACCTTCATTTCGGTGATTTCATTAGCAAATAGTCCGTTGTCGCGCGCCTCTATCGCCCGCTTATAAGACATCACCGCAAATTCATCCTGCGATTCCCGTCCAATTCCGCACTCTTTAGCACAAAGTTCGGCTGCATTTCCCATATGATAGTCATTATAAACGTCCCAAAGTCCATCTTTGATAATGCCGTCAGTGGCCTGAGCATGGCCAAGCTTTGAACCGAATCTGTGCTTATCGAGGTAATAGGGAACATTACTCATGCTCTCCATACCACCGGCAACCATAATATCGGACTGACCAAGGGCTATCTGATCTGCGGCAATCATTATGGCTTTCATTCCTGATGCACAAACTTTGTTGACAGTAGTGGAGGGTGTTTTATCGGACAGACCCGCTTTCATGGCTGCCTGGCGGGCAGGTGCCTGACCAATGCCTGCGTTGAGTACATTGCCCATAACTACTTCCTGAACGTCATCGGGCTTAATTCCGGCTTCTTTTACAGCCTGAAGAATGACAGCTGCTCCAAGTTCTGGGGCAGAAAATGAGGAGAGGCTTCCGCCAAAAGATCCTATTGGTGTGCGTTTTGCCGATACAATTACAACATTTTTCATGATAAATCTTTTTTACTTGTTCAGTGATTGTTTGAGATCTGCAATGAGATCTTCCGCATCTTCTATTCCAACAGAAAGTCGGATAAGCGAATCATACAGACCGGCTTTTTCACGAACCTCTTTTGGAATAGAGCCGTGCGTCATACTTGCGGGATGGCTGATTAAGGATTCGACTCCCCCAAGACTTTCAGCGAGTGTAAATACTTTGGTTTTGCTCATTAATGAGTTAGCTGCTTCAATGGAGTTATCCTTCAGGCTGAAGGAAACCATTGCACCAAAATCGTGCATTTGCTTTTTTGCCAGCTCATGCTGAGGGTGAGAGGTTAGTCCGGGATAATTGACTGTGGCAATCTCAGGGCATTTCGTTAGCCATTTTACTATTTCTTTGGCGTTTTCGACGGACCGCTGAACGCGCACAGACAGCGTTTTAATACCTCTGAGGACGAGGTAGCAATCCATTGGACCCGGAACCGCACCGGTCGTTTTTATCTGGAACCGCAGATTTTCTTCAACTTCTTTGTTTGATGTGGCTATGGCTCCGCCAATGGTATCAGAGTGACCGCCCAGGTATTTTGTGGTTGAATGAAGTACAATATCTGCGCCCAAATCCAGTGGCTGCTGAAGGTATGGTGAAGCAAAAGTATTGTCTACAGCGGTAAGAATTGATCTTTTCTTCGCGATTTTTGAGATAGTGTTGATGTCAGCTATGCGAAGCAACGGGTTTGTAGGAGTTTCAATCCATATCAGTTTTGTGTTTTCGTTTATAGCTCCCTCCACAATCGCACTGTCTGACATGTCGACAAATGAAAATGAGATGCCAACAGGTTCAAACATCTTTGTGAAGAGCCGGTAGGTTCCGCCATAGAGGTCATCGCTCGCCACAACATGATCACCCGGCTTTAACATTCTGATGATAGCGTCTATGGCAGCTACACCGCTCGAAAAGCAAATACCCTGATCGGCATTCTCCAGTCCTGCAATTAGCTTCTCGAGAGCTGTACGGGTGGGATTTCCAACTCTTGCATAATCGTAGCCCTGGTGATCGTTCGGCGCCTTCTGGGCGTAGGTAGAAGTTTGAAATATGGGTGGCATAACAGCTCCGCTGGTACGCTCCGGTTCCTGTCCGGCGTGAATAGTCTTGGTATTAAATTTCATGATGTAGTTTATAAGGTTATTTGTCGCTCCAGTGATTCGGCTTCCTGCTCCATGTTGAGTTCATTATAAACCCGTAAAAGCCTTCGTCCATATGCAACGTTTTCTGATTGCGACTCAAAAAGTGATATCAGATAGGGTATAGAATCTCTTAAGTGAGTTTCTGCTTCATCAGAGGCAAGCTCCCGGTTATTGGAACCATCACCAACAAAATCTGCGAGCTCCTGCAGCAGGTTGGCTGCATTCAGATGAAATTCAGCTATACGCTCTTTTCGCTCTTCAGAAGATGGGAGAGTAGTGTCAACATCCCTGAAGATCGTTGCTATCTCGCTAAGGGATGTCACGTAAGATTCAATATTTATGGGATCGGTTTGAGGTTCAGATAAACGTTTATCAGCCTCACTTCTCAACAGGTAAAATCGCTCTGTTGCCAGCGCTTCCCTGTATTCAACCCTGTTTGGATATTCTTCTGCAAGGGCTTCCAGAAGCCGAACAGAATCTTCATGATTTTCGCCTAATATATAGGCATTCACAAGGCCTCGCCGAAACATCTCATTTTGAGGATGGTTTGTTGTTAAACCTTCGTAAATAGCAATAGAGCGGTCAATCATACCTGCTTCAAGGTAAAGAAAGGCGAGCTTTTCGCAGGTTTCGGGCGGCCTTGTAATTCCGCTTTCTTCTATAGATTCAAGCGTTGCTATGGCATCACCAAGGTCTCCATGCCTGTAGTGGGTAGTGGCCTTTAAGTTGTAGGTTACCACACTATCGGGAATGATTGTAATAGCATTATTGAAGTGAGAAATTACCAGGTCAAAATACCGGTTCAGATTCTCCGAGTCATCCTGCTGAAGATATCGCACGCCTTCGCTCTGTTCGTGCATCCAGGCAGAAGTTAAAATACTGTCTGTAACCGCATTAAACTGACCGCTGGAAAACTGAATCTCTTCAACTGTATTTCTAAGATTTTGGTAGACCACTTCCCGGTCGGAAGGGGCGTGATCGTTTACCGCATAATCTTTGAGAATATTGGCTTTTAGTATCTTTTTCTCAGGCTTATCGGGTTGGTCAGAAATTTCCCGGTTAACTGCGGCCAGTGCCTGGCTATAGTTACTCTCCTGGTATAAAGTTTCGGCGTTTTTAGTTGTTGTAGAAAATGTAGCACACGAAAGGGTAAAAAAAATCCCGAAGACAAGCAGAATGCCTGTCGTTCGGGTTGAAAAATTAAACATAAACGTTTGGTTCAAAGGGTTGATTACATATCTGCTCTTTCCATCGCATCCTGGGCTTCTTCTTCCATGCCAAGGGTAGTGTAAACCTGGAAGAATGACTCCCAATATTCGGGTACGGAAGGATCTAACTCAGCAGCTTTTTCGTAGTTTTCACGAGCATTTTGAAGAGCAGCACGGGCTTGATCATCAAGTTCCTGAACACGTTCTGCGTCATCTACAATGCTGTTCCTTTGGTCAAAAAGATTTGCAGCTTTGTTTTGGTAAATAATACCCAGGATGTTGAAACCGTCATCATCTTCAGGTCTAAGTCGAACAACTTCTTCCATATTTTCAATAGCAAGAGCAGTTAGTTCTGAAGACTCTTCCTCTAATTCAGCAATTCGTGCTCTTAGCTCATCTACTTCTTCAAACGCTTGCTCGCGCTCAGATCCGGAAAGCTGCCTGGCCTGTCGTTCTTTATCGAAAACCTCGTCGTAAAGCCCCGATACACGGCTGTTGATAGCAGTTACGTTCTGGTAAATTTGAGTACCGAGAACTCTGTAATATTGAGGGTTCTCAGGGTCGTCTGCAATAAGCTCCTCAATGATAGAGATTGCCTGGTCGATGTCGCCTTGCTGAATCAGAATATCAGCTAAGAATTGAACGAACTGAGTATTGTCAGGATAGGTGTCGCGAGCTTCCAGCGTTAATCTTTCGGCATCCTCATATCTTTCCTGGTTGATGTACAGACTAATCAGAAACTCATAATCTTCAATTTCCGGTGTCTCCATCAGCTCCATTGCGCGCTCATACGTACTGATTGCGCCTTCAATATCGCCCTGGTTAAATTCGGTAGACGCGAGAACGATGTAACTAAGCGAGCTGTCAGGCTGAATTGTAATTGCGTTGTTCAGATGGCCCATTGCGTATCGCTCCGGATCATCTACTGTTGTACGAAGGCTGTCATCGGTAAGATAACCGACAGCATCATTGTGTTCATTTGCCCAAAATGTCGTAATGATTTCATCTATTTCTTCATATTCATCAGGTCTGGTTTCCGCACGGTTCATCCACTCCTTTGCAGTGACAAAAGATTGGCGTGAGTCACTGTAAAGCGAAACACGTTCCCAGGGGAGTTCAATTTCTTGCGCCTGAGATCCGTATGCAATACCTCTGTAGAAATAAGCAAAGCTGTTGCTGGAATCTTGTTCCAGGGCTCTGTTTGCTGCGTCAAGTACTGCGTCGTAGTCACCCAGCAGAGAATTGGTTTCCATTTCGCTTACAAGAGGATCAGTTGCTTCACAACCCCACAAAAGACCAATAAATAAAAAAGGTACGAGTAGAAATTTTAAGCTCTTCATGTTTTATTCGGATGTCGGTTAATATTTTTTATAAGTTTTAAAAGTAACCATAACTTCATCATATCGCAATCTGCCACTGGTCATAAAAATAATTTAGTGGAGATGCTTTACACATGCTTATATTAAGCTCGCACAGCGAAAAAAGTTTCAATTAAATCGATCTCTATAATGAATCATACCGTAGTTAACACAGATAAAGCACCAGCCGCCATCGGCCCCTACAGCCAGGCCGTCATACACAATAACATGGTTTACTGTTCGGGGCAGATCCCACTGGACCCGGAATCAATGGAAATTATTGAGGGTGGTATAAGAAAACAGGCAGAGCAGGTGATGGAAAACTTAAATCAGGTACTGCTTGAAGCGGGTACCAATTTCGGAAAAGTAATTAAATGCTCCATATTTTTGGATGATATGAGTGATTTCGGAACAGTAAATGAGGTATATGCCGGTTATTTTGGCGAAAATCCCCCAGCCAGAGAAACGGTAGCTGTTCAAACACTCCCAAAAAATGTAAAAGTTGAGATCAGCTGTATAGCCTATATTTAAAAAACGGTAATCCTTTTAGCTCCGCTCAGTGCGGGGCTAATCTTCCGGTATTGTCCTAAATTGCAGCGGGACTGCAATCCGAAACGTCGCTTGACCGTGATTCCCACGAAGTGCTCATTATTTAAACGTAACAGCGAAAAGAATCGGCAAGTTGCAAGGATATTCAGGTATAAAAAATGCTTAACAACCGTAAAACGATACCAAATAAACAGAGCTGCAAAGACAATTGAGACAAGTCAGCGGGAGATGGTGAAGATTCGCCGGCTGATGTTGCCTGCACGATCGTAAACTTTTGCCTGTATCTGGTGCTCCCCTTTCCGGGGTTCAAAATCAGGTTTGTAATAGATCAGTCTTTTCTTGTCTCGATCATACTCAATAATTCCTTTCTCACCGTTTACGGTAATTTCTGATCTCCGGTAGTCGATACCGCTGTCGCGATCAACAACAGGCAGGTGAACCACATATCCTCCCCCGAGATTTTTTTCAAAGGCTGGAGTCCCTACCCAGGGAGCGGTTCCGTCGCGCATAATTCTGAGTTCAGCAAATTCATTTAATGTTGCCCTTAAAATTCCGTTATCAATATTTGAGCTTATAAATGTTGACCTGTTGCGATAACTGTCGTAAGAGTAGAGCCCGATATCCGGTTGATCTGCAATTGAGGGGGGCAGAATCATGGTGAATGATAACGGTTTGTTTACGGGAAGCCTGTTCGGGCTAAACCGCACAGCCGGAAGTCCGGAGGTTTCGTCATACTCTACTGAAATTGAAAGTGTATCGTAGAGTGCGTTCTCCGGGAGTTCTAACCAGGCTTTATTATTTATTGTGGGCAGTATGCTGCGCTTGCCCGGTACAATCACCTTGCTGTTTATAGACGGTTCAGAACGATTTGAGTAGAGCGTTCTTTGATCATCGCTAAAGAATGGTCCCGGCGGTGATTCCGGGGTTTGGGAAATCAAATAGGAAGGAGCATTTTTTCTTGCATTGGGGTGTATGCGGCGGTCGCGGTTTACAGCTGAAATATCGAAGAAAGGGTAGGCCGGCACAGAACGGATCTCATCCATTTTAGCATCCTCTTCAAAATGGATATTCACAACGGCACGGCTTCTGTTACCGTAAATGTCTTCAGCAATAATTTCAATCTCGTATTCACCCTGTTCAAAGGCCAGAATTCCGCGATTATGGTGATTCTTATAAAAAGGAAGCTGATTACCGTTAACTTTAAAGAGTCGCTGAAATCCGCTCCTTGTTTGTGCTAAAATAGGATAAGATCTGTCCAGGAACATCATGTGAGATTCCCTGAATCCAAACGAATCTGCCCTGGAGTGGAACAGAGTGTCTTCACCGGCAACCATCATCAGCTTGTAAACAGCGTAAACGTTTGGCGTTCGGTTTGCCCTGTCGTGTACATTTACAGCAAGCCCCACCGGCGAATCGGTGCGGATGGTTCCGAAATCAACAGCCCCGTCACGGGTACCTTCCGGGTATACTGTGCGATGATTTAAATAGTGCAGAGATTCAGATCGCAGCGTTTCTACGGCAAGAGCTGAAAATACAGGCGGAATATCATCTGCAACGCTTAAGTTTGTGAGCAGCGGATTAAACGGTTCAAATTCAGGTGTTCGAAGCTCAAAATGGAGGTGGGGAGGACCTACTCCGGTTGATCCTGAATATCCTATTACATCACCCCGTTTATATTCGAATCTGTTTTCTTCAAGCTCAAGGTCAATTTCAAAACGGTAATCCTGAAGCCGTACAGAGTCTGCAAAAGCCATCAGCTCTGGCTCAAAGCGGTGTAAGTGAGCATAGACGGAAAAAGAGCCGTCGTTATGTTTCAGATAAATAACTTTGCCATATCCATTCGGACTAATTCCAATTCGATGTACAAAACCATCTCTTGTGGCGTATACATCGTATCCTTCCCGTCCCCAGGTGCGGATGTCTATGCCGGAGTGCAGATGGGCAGACCTGGTTTCAGCAAAAGTGGAGGACAGATAAGGACTTGCGTTGGTTGGCCAGAGATAGGAAACTGAATCGCTCAAAAACGAAAGATTCTGCGCCTGCGCAGGAATCGGCGCGGCGGAAGAGAGCATAATAATAAGTAGGCTGAGTACACCGAATCTTTTATGTAACATCTACGCTTAATGTTGAGAGGTCCTGCTGAAGTGCGGCCGTAATATGGTCGCCTGTTGTAACGGGTGATACCCCTTTTGGAGTACCTGTAAAAATCAAATCACCCGGTGTGAGTGTGAACTGCTGCGAGAGATACGACACGATTTCCTGAACGGTAAAGATCATCAAACTGGTATTATCATTCTGTTTTTCTACTCCGTTAACTTGCAGGTTTATATTTAAATTGCCGGGATTTAAATTATTCTTTAACTCAACAAAATTTCCAACGGGTGCAAATGTGTCAAATCCTTTACTGAGAGTCCACGGTTTTCCTCCTTTTTTCGCGTCGCTTTGAAGATCTCTCGCTGTGAAATCGATACCGATGGCCAAAGCCTTTACGATGTCTAAGGAGTTATCGGCAGTAAGATTTTTTCCTTCAGCTCCTATCAATAGTACGAGCTCAGCTTCGTGGTGCACATCTGCCGACTGAGGGGGGAGCTTTACCTGTCCGCCGGTGTGCACAATACTGCTTCG
>CAZKIZ010000003.1:0-30614 GCA_964552935.1 uncultured Rhodohalobacter sp.
CCAGATTTTTTGGAGGCTAGCCTCCAATCCAACGCCATTGACACTTCGTGTCAATATCCCTACTGTACTATACAGTTAAATTAACAATCAATAATAACGGTCAAGCTAAATCAGGGATTGACAATGTCTCACATCTCATGTCTCACATCTCATGTCTCCAATCTCACGTCTCAGTTCTCACATCTACTTCCCCTGCTTACTCCAGTTCACCTGCTTTACAAGAACCCATATTCCGTAGGCTACGAGTGGAATACTGAGCCACTGACCCATATTCAGGGTCCAGGTTGCTTCGATATCGCTGTGGGCCAGCTTGGTGAATTCGATCAGGAAACGTCCGGTAAAGAGCATTACCAGGAATGTGGCAAAGAGCGAACCTTCAGGCGGACGGTTCTGATATTTTTTGTAGATCCACCAGAGAACGCCCAGCACAAGAATACATAAAGCTGCTTCATAGAGCATGGATGGATGGCGGGGAATAGCTCGCTCGGCTTCACTCAGGTGGGGAGATACTTCAAAAATGACGGCCCATGGCAGGTCAGTTGCCTTACCGAGAATTTCTGAGTTCATGAAGTTACCTATTCGGATAAACATCCCGCCGATGGCAACGGCAGGCACTACCCGGTCGGCAAGCCAGAAAAAGGTCATGCCGGGAGTTTTTTTAACGTAGAGGTACATGGCAATGATAATTCCCACCGCGGCGCCGTGGCTGGCAAGTCCGCCGGTCCACACTTGTGGCACCAGGTGGATGTTGCGCATATAGTAGTCGAGATCGTAAAAAATAACGTGGCCCAGGCGTGCACCGATCACCGTGGCGATTAGCACATAGATGAGCAGGCGATCCATATCTTCCTGCGAGCGCCCTGCAAAGCTGAACATCCTGTAGGTGAGCATGTAGCCAAAAATAAAAGCGGAGGCGAAGAGCAGGCCATACCAGCGCGGCTCCAGCGGACCGACCGTATCGAGTGTGGGCGAGCCGATAAACAGAAATGGAATCTGCCCCAATATAAACGCTACTGCTCCAAGTGCCCATCCTTTCCAGGGCTCCTGCATCGGTTTGCCCTTCTCTTCCGGCTTTATCTTTTGCCAGCCGAAATAAAAAATGATTGCGGCCAGAACCAGCCCAAAGATGGAAACAGAAAAGGGGAGGTAAAACTCAGAAATGGTGAATATCTCGGGACTCGGGCCCCAGGTCAGATGGCTGCTGCTGTTCATGAATCAGGTTGATTAAAATTGAAGCCACAAAATACAAAAGCAGATGGGAAAGTTCTGATTTAATTGGTGAGACGTGAATTTGAGATGTGAGAAGGCGATAGGACCTGACAGCATGAGGAGCAGAGCGACGTTTCTGTCAGCGTCCGGTTTTGAGATTTGAAATGTGAAAGGTGAAAAGTGACATTTTGTCATCCATCATCTACAATCTATCATCTAAATCCCCTATCACCTTTCATCTATCATCTACAATCTACCCCCCAAACAGGCGCCTCAACACGTCACGTCCTCCATCTCGTACAGCATCACGTATAATTTCTTCTATAACGCTTGAATCCGGACGCACTTGTGGATTCGCGGATGTTCCTGTGATAAGAATTGGCACAGCAAGGGTTCCGTCTTCGCGCTGAAGGGCATCGGCTGCACGATCGGAGATGACGCTTGCAATGCCCCGCTTGAAGCGCGATGGCAGCAGCATTGTAGCTTTATAGTTGATCCGGTCGGTTACCATATGCTGGGTTCCCTCGAGTTCAAGGCCAATGTTTTCACTCGTAAGCCTGAAATTTTCAAAAGTAAGAACCGTATCCTGAATCGTAAACGTGGCCGTCCACTCGTCCAGAGCAAGATTTCTGAATTCGCTTATATTAAACAGGTCAGCGACCCTTTCCTGTATCGGGTGGCCCCGAAGACGTGCCCGGGTCATTCCAAAGGAACCATCGGCGCGGGTGGTGGTCATGTCCGGGGTCACCGTCTCATCCAGCTCTGTAAAATAGGAGATATCGGTACTGAACTCTCCGCTCACGTGCTGATGAAAACGGCTGTCAGCACCCAGGAAACCGGTGTCGCGGAAAAAAGATTCGGCGGTCAGCCCGTCAAGGTTTCCGACAAAAGAGATGTCGGATCGATCAGGTGCCGGTATGTTCCACTCCATACGGCCTGAGGCAGAACCGTCGAACAGGGTGGCATCGGCTTCATCAAGCAGAATTTGATCAGAGGTTGTTCTTCCCGAGCCGGTAATGTCGGTAATAGAAATACCGAAAAAGATGAGCTCATCAATCTGTGCCGTCACGTTGGATGTGATGGAGGGCATATTTATGGGGATCGGTTCATTGGGATCCGTCTCCTCATCCCAGTCAATCATCTCATCCATGTTCAGAAGACGGCTTCTGTATGTACCCGAGATGGCCGGCATTGTTGAACTGTTTTGATGGCTCTCTTCAAGGAATCCCATGTAATTTCGTACACTTCCCTCGAGGCCAATGTCAGAAGAGCCGTAATTCATCACAAACTGTTCAAGAGTCATGGCATCCGGGGTAATACTCAATACTCCGTTCAAATCGGTAACCGGAAGCGGTATTGAATCGCCAATAGCATTCACGTTGCTCACTTCCAGCGCGCCATTGAGTGCAAGTTGTTGTGGATCTCCGGCCTGACCCCGAACGTTCAGGTTCATCACCGCATTACCGGTCAGCTCCTGGATCCAGGGCTCAAGCGAGTAGTACGTGGCGATGTCGGCAAATACTGCGTTGCCGTCGAAGGTCAGATCAATCAACGGCTCATCACTTAAATAGTTGGTAACCGAACCGCGCATAGCGAGGCTGTTTTGTCCGGTCGTGAATCGCGCTGACCGAATTGCCAGGCTCGTGCCGGTGGCTTCCGCTCTGAAGGTGATATCTTCAAGAGGCTGACCAAGATCTTTGTGGGAGATGTAGCCGTTTGTTAATTCAAAGGTACTTTGCTGGAGTAACTGTTCAATACGGTCGGGATCGGGCACTCCGCGCAGCACTACGTCTGCATCAAACTGTCCGCGAAGCGAGAGCGTATCTTCATCGATAGGATAGAAATCTTTGATGGTGGCAAGATCAAAATTTAGAGCGGCAGACAGATCCACACTGCGGTTATTTTCGTCCAGCGGATTTGTAACTACACCGTTCATGCTGAAGCGATTGGACGCTGCCCGAAAGCCGGACTCCTCTATTGTTATCCGGTCCTGGTTGGCCTCTACTTTTGCGTTAATTTGTTCAATAGGTCGTGGTACATCAATATACTGCAGCGACCCGTCCGTAAGCGTAAAGCTCCCTGAAAATGATGCGTCTTCAGGCAGATCTATTCGCCCGTTTGCGTTTAAATTAGCGGCAAGCAATCCTTTCAGATCCTGTATTCCAAATTCATCAATAGGGTAGAAGCGGCTGACTGTTTCCAGGTCTACATCGCCATCAAATGAGATGGAAAAAACGGCGTCATCCTCAAGCGGTCGTTCAACCGTGCCCGATGCTGTTACCGTATTTTGTGCGGCACGGGCACTGAATTGGCTCAATGTGGCCAGCTCATTATTCACCGTTAAAGTGATTATAATATCCTCAATGGCGTCAGGGAGATCGGGATTTTGCAGGTAGCCGTCTGATACATTTACAACCAGGTCAAACGCTGGGATCTGATCTTCAGTAAATGATCCCGCTACAGAACCTTCAAGAAGCAGGGCGCCGCGGGTTTCAAGTCCTGCAAGCTGTTCGTCATATTCAGGAGGTGCCAGCCGGAGAAGCTCACCAAAGTTTTCGGAGCTCGAATTAAACTGAAGATCCAGAACCGGAGCATCGGAACCCCAGTCGGTTACCGTTCCTGCCAGGTTCAGGCCAAGCCCGCGAATGGAAAACACACCTTCTGTCAGCGTCAGAATCTCATTTTCCAGGTCAATGGTTGACACCTGGTTCAGGCTGAGTGCGAGATTATCTACATACCTTTCGCCCTCAACAGTAGCGGTGAGTGAACCAAGAGTGGCCTCTACGGTGCTCTCAATAAGATCGGCAAAACGGAGTGAAATATCTGCGTCCAAATCGGTCATCACCACGGTAATATCACCGGTATCATCACGGTAGTTTACAGCTCCCTGCTGAATGGTAAATCTTGGAATAGTAATGGCGTAGCCTTCCTCTTCGGGGTCTGCTTCAGCTTCCTCATCTGCAAGTTCGAGCAGAAAATCGATGTTCGAGGTGCTGTCTTCATAAACTCTGTAGTTTATCACGGGTCGATTGAGTCGGAGTTCGGAGACGGAGAGCTCATTCCGAAACAGTGGAAACAGTTCCACGCCAATCAGAAGCTCATCGAGTGTCAAAACTGATTCACCTTCAGGGTCGGGAAGTACAAAATTTTCGAGTTCAACACCGAACTGCGGAAACGTTCTGAAAAACGTGAGCGACATCCGTTCAACCTGAACCTCTGTGCCAACAGTCTCCTGAACCTGCGGTAAAATCATCGACTTCAGACGATCGTCAGTAAAATATAGGTTCAGCCCGATGATCAGGATGATAAAGAAGAGAAGGATACCAGCTAAAATCTTGAGAAAGAGTTTCATAGGAGACCGTTTTAAGTGATTAAACAGACTATAAGATAATATGTTTTATCAACTTTATGGATATAGATTTTACAGTCCCTCGTCCGTCGATTGTCTCTTTCGTCGGACGAGTTCATGTGGTCAACTTCTTGCCAAGCCCATAATCAGCCCAAATGTTAAACCTGCATGTAATTCCCCGATCTGCTAAGGGTTTCGTGGTATTCGTTTAAAGAACGACGGGTCTTTTCATTCATCGGACGAAAAAGACAATCGTCTGATGAAGGTTCAGTCCCTCGTCCGTCGATTGTCTCTTTCGTCGGACGAGTTCATGTGGTCAACTTCTTGCCAAGCCCATAATCAGCCCAAAAACCAAACCTGCATGTAATTTCTCGATCTCCTGTGGGTTTCGTGGTATTCGTTGAAAGAACAACCGGTCCTTTCATTCATCGGACGAAAAAGGTCCCGAAAGTTTTCGGGATCCGATGAGGTTAAACACCTTGCCCGATGAGGGTTTATCTCAGCTGAAACAATCGGTTCACATTGAATCCAAATCGGAATTCACGGGCAAAGAAGTTGCCGTTATTGCCGGCAATCAGGTAGGGATCATTGAGTGCTCTTGATGTGGTAAAGAACATTTGAAATACGTGGCCTCCGGTCTCTATATCAATCCCCACAGCGAGATTTGCATTGAGATTTTGTGCATCGGTAAGCGGCGGAATGTACTGCAGCGAGAGCGCGGTTCGCGGCCTGATCTTATATCTGCCGGCCAATCCTATTGAATAGTAGGTGTTCACTTCCGGATCCATGATGTTCAGCTCCGGCCCGACCCGGTTAAAATGAACCATCATGGGGGATACCTGAAGACTGAGTTCATCGTTGAATTTCCGGGCAACCGGCAGCGAGAAGCCGTAATTGATCCGATCCGTAAAGGCGTAGTCATTCGGTAAAAAGTCAGGGCTGACGCTGTTTATTCCTACTGTAGGAACAAATGAAATTGATACGGGCATATCTCCATTTGATTTCTGACGAAAGAGTGCAATTCTGGAGTTGATATCGATATTTTTGTCGAGGCTCGACCGGCCGATGCCAACCGATACCCTGTCACTAAAGCCGTATTCAAAACTGAAACGTACATTTGCTCCCACATCAATTCCCCACAGATTTCTGGCGCCGCTGTTAACAGGACCAAATGTATGGAGGATGGAGTAGTGAAGTTCGCCTTTGCCGAGAGATTCAACCGTGTAGAGATTGATATTTCGCGGAGACATGAACGTTAAAGTTACCGTTGGATCTACCTCTGCCCGTTGTCTCTCAAGCTGGGCATAGCTCTCTGATGGAAAGAAGAGAGCAGCAATAAACAAAAGGGTGAGTGTTTTAAAAATCAGGTTCATATTTTACTCGCTAGTTTCCGTGAGGGTTCAGTTTAATTGAAATATTTACAATCTGTTCGTCGGCAAGCTCATAGAAGACCACTCTGGGCCGGTCGATATTGTGGTCTTCAAGTTTAACAATCCATGATGCACCAAGTGTTAACCCATCTCCATCAGGTGTGAGTGTCCCCTCAATTTCCATCTCGCGTTCCACACCGTGTATCTTGAATGTACCGGCTACCGTTACCTGCTGAGCTTCCTGAGGGAGTTCGGAGTAGTCCGATATCATTTTGCCCGTAAATTCAGCGAATGGGTATTTTTCTGTTTCCAGGTAGCTATCCCTCATATGGTTGTTCCTGAGGTTTATTCCGGTATCAAGAGTGTTCAGGTCTACATAAAAATCGACCAGGTTTTTCTCCAGGTCCACCAGCCCGGCAAGCTGATTACTTTTTCCCCTGAATTCGAGCATCGGAGCACTGGAAACGAATTCGACATATCCGTCATCAGAGGCAAATGCCTGGGCGTTACTGTTTTCCACTATAAAAAAGCAGAGTGTGAGTATGAATAGCAGGTGCACAATGTTCTTCATGATATTGTCTTTTTATGATGATGCTGGTTGTTCATCACGATCAATGAATAACTCTTGTTTGATATCGTTTTGTGGAATATGATCACTGGTATGTAGTACGATATTTCAGACTGACCGGATTGGAAGCAAATCATTGATAAAGCTCAAACACCCCTGAACGCTTAGAATTATAACCTGTAATCAACCGTAGAAAGCACTATACTTGTAATCAAAATAACTCCGGTCTGCCGGTAAAAACGGTCCGATCAAATGCAATTGCTCTACATGAAAAATCGATACTATTCCTCTTTGATGACGATCCCAATCATTCTGCTGCTTCTGTTCACCGGAACGGCGGATGCTCAAAATCAAAGTATTGGGGGAGACCTGACCGGGGAGCCGCTGCAGGAGTACCTGCGGGCTAACTACTCCCCAAACTCCACGCTGGGATACAACAGAGCACGTGACAGGATGTACACGATTCTTGATAATCACGACGGAATGGTGGTCTGCGTGTACACCTATTTCGAAATGCCGGTGGATCCGAATTCGAGCTCGCCCCGCGCAGACGCTTTTGATAACGGCAACGGAATCAACGCGGAACATTTGTGGCCGCAATCGCTGGGTGCAGGATCAGAACCGGCGAGAAGTGATCTTCATAGCCTCTACTCCAGTGAAGTGCGCGTGAATGCGGACCGGGGCAATTTGAGATTTGGAACCATACCGGACAACGAGGCTGACCGGTGGTATAACAAGGTGAACAGGGATGAGTCGAACCTTATTTTTACGACGACACCTCCGCCGGCAGACGAACGTGATGAGTGGAGTAAATGGAAGAACAGCGACCGATTTGAAGCGAAACTGGATACAAAGGGTGATATAGCACGGGCCATGTTCTACTTTTACACGATCTACAGGGATGAGGCCGATGCCCAAAACAGCCGTTACTTTTCTTCGATGGATGATGACTTACTCAGCTGGCACGATCTTGACGAAGTTGACGAATACGAGGTGTGGCGAACAGAAACCATCTCAGACTGGCAGGGAAATGTGAATCCGTTTGTGATGGATACGACCCTCGTCCGGCGTGCCTATTTTATGGAGGATGGGGGATCAGAACCTGATCCTGAACCAGATACGGAACTGGTTGAAATCTTTCATGAAACGTTCGGTACCGTCTCGTCAACGACTCCCGTAAGCGATCATACATTTGATAACGAATCATTTCAATTTGAGGGGAATGGTGATGTTCGCGAGTCACTCCCTTCAGAGGGTTACGAAGGAGCCAGCGGTAGCGCCCAGCTGTTTATGAACCTGGGATACAGATATTTTACGATCGGGGAGATCAATACAACTGGTTTTGGACAGATCGACCTAAGCTTCGGAGTCTATTCAAGCGGAGCAACACCGTTCACGATTGAGTACAGCCACGCTGAGTCTGAAGAGTGGACCGAGTTATCCTACAGCACCTCGCAACCGGCCGGAGAATGGACACTGATTGAGATCGGGGAGACCGGATTGCCGGCTGTGGAGTCTCTTACAATACGCTTCTCAAAAGACAACGGTTTTCAGTATCGGCTTGATGACATCAGGCTGCTTGGAGAAGAGACAGAAGCAACTTCAAATGAACGCGGAGCCAATAATCCAGTCGGTTTTGTTCTGAACCAGAACTATCCCAACCCGTTTAACCCATCGACATCAATTGAATATGAATTGGCGCAAAGTGAAAGCGTAAAACTGACCGTCTACGATATGACGGGCCGCGAAGTGGCGGTACTGGTCAATTCTGTGAAACCATCAGGCAGACACCAGATCAGCTGGGACGCTTCAGGTACAAGCAGCGGGATATACGTATATAGCCTGGAGACCAGTTCGCACCGCTTAACCAGGAAAATGACCTTGATAAAGTAACAGGTTAAAACTCGTCGGACGATTTTCTCTATCGTCCGACAAATGGTTCAGGATCTTGATTCAGAATTAACGCCAGTCTTTTGAAAGGAGGAATCCCCCAACCATTCGACAGTCGAAGGGGATTACCCCAGTTCTTCTAATGCTTTGTCAATTCTTCGAAGCACGGTCTTTTTGCCAAGCAATTCCATCGAGGCAAAAAGGTCAGGACCGAAACCCTGTCCGGTTACGGCAATTCGCAGCGGCATCATTAGTTTTCCAAAGCCTACATCATGCTTCCCTAAGATCGTTTCGAGATCTGTTTTCAGGGTAGCTGCTTCAAACTCATCTTCCGGTAATTCAGCAATTTCGTTTCTGTAATCAGTTACCAAAACAGGACTGTCTTGTTTCCATTTCTTTAACGCTTTTTCATCATATTCTTCCGGATCTTTGAAAAAGAAATCACCCATGGTAAGCAGTTCATCTACTTTACTTACCCTGTCTTTCAGCAGAGATACGGCTTGAGTCAGGAACTCTTCGTCTGGCAGTTTCATGCTTTTTTCAGACGCAATGGCCCGAACTCTTGCCGCAATTACATCATCGCTTTGTTCGCGCAGGTAGTGCTCGTTGTACCAGAGCAGTTTTTTATGATTGAAAACAGCGCCGCCTTTGCTGACCCTCTCAAGTGAAAATAACTCGCAAAGTTCTTTCAGCGAATGAATTTCACTGTCGTCGCCGGGACTCCAACCTAAATACGCCAGGAAGTTTACCAGCGCTTCCGGCTCATAATGGTTTTTAATATAATCCCTGGTGTTAATCGGAATTCCCTCTTCCTCAGCTTTGCGCTTCGAAAGTTTCCCGCCGCTGGGCGACATAATCAGGGGAAGATGAGCCATTTCCGGGGCATCCCAGCCGAAGGCTTTGTAGAGCAGAATATGTTTGGGCGTACTGCTGAGCCACTCTTCACCACGGATGACGTGCGAGATGTTCATCTCATGATCGTCCACTACATTGGCCAGGTGGTAGGTTGGCATCCCATCAGACTTCAGAAGAACCTGGTCATCCAGCCCTTTTGTCTCAAAAGAGACGTGTCCGCGGATGATATCTTCAAATCGAACCGTTTCACGGCGGGGTATCTTGAGACGAACCACATGCTCATCACCCGCATCGAGTCGTTTTTTGACCTCATCCTGCGAGAGAGTCAGACTGTTTTTCATGGACTGCCGGGTAATGGCATCATATTTCGGAGACGGATTCCCCGATTTTTGCAGGCGCTCCCGCATCTGGTCGAGCTCCTCAGTGGTGTCGAAAGCGTAGTAGGCGTGGCCGCTTTCAATCAGTTGCTCCGCATAGCTATGGTAAATCTCTTTGCGTTCGCTCTGTCGGTAAGGCCCATACTTACCGGGGTTTATCGGTCCCTCGTCAATTTCAATTCCGCACCACTCAAGCGATTTGATAATATCCTGCTCAGCATCTTCAACATAACGGCTCTGATCCGTGTCTTCAATCCGAAGAATAAACGTTCCGTCCGGGAAGTGCTTTGCAAAGAGATAGTTGTAAAGTGCGGTTCGGAGTCCGCCAATATGAAGAAATCCTGTGGGAGAGGGTGCAAATCGAACGCGTACGTTACCAGCCATGCTGTATTTTTATTTAAATTGATCAGTTATGTGAAAGCCTTTAAAAATAAGGGTTAATCCACTCGAAGGCTAATTGAATTCCCTGATGTTTTAGATATCAACATTCCAAAAATGGCTGAAATGTTGTACACTATGTAAAATTGAAAATTAATCTGTTTTAGATATGAAAAAAGGGCTAGCAAGAATTCTGTTTTACCTTACTTTAATTGCAACAGCTGTCTTTGTTTTATCCGGATATGGATATCAATGGGGCATTTGGGAACTCGGCACCGGATTTACGCTGCTCCGATATGGTGTATACGCGTCTATTGGTTTGTTGGCCATTCAAACGGTTTTCCTGTTCTTAATCAAGGAGACCGGTATTAAGATTAAATCGATGATTCTTGTCGGTTTTTTACTCTCCTTGAGTGTAACGTCCACGGGACTGTACTGGCAATATAAAGCACAGAGTGTGCCGCCAATTCATGATATCACGACAGACCTTGAAAGTCCGCCCGAATTTGTGGCGATGGTGCGGTTGAGGCAGGATGCACCGAATCCACCGGAGTACGCCGGTGAAGAGAGCGCTGCGGCACAGAGGGAGGCTTATCCGCAAATTCAGCCGCTGATGTTAAATACTCCCAAAGAAGAGGTGATCGATGAGATTGTAAATTTAATTGCAGGAAGAGGGTGGGAGATGGTAGCCATTAACCGCCAGGAGGGACGCGTGGAGGCGACCGAGAAGCTGGCATGGTTTGGGTTTAAAGATGATGTTGTGCTGCGTATTACCGAATCCAATGGCGGGTCAAGGGTCGATATGCGATCTAAATCGAGAATCGGGCGAAGTGATATAGGGGTGAATGCTGATCGGATCGACAGCTTTCTCAACGATTTGAGAAACAGGCTTGAATAGAGTCTGAATGTCTTTCTACCTGTAAATACTGAAGGATCTTTTATAAAGGTCCATATTCAGACAGATGGCCAGCATGATGGTATTGGCAAGAAATGCAGATCCCCCGTAACTGACAAAGGGCAGTGGAACTCCCATAATCGGCAGCATAGCCGTGGCACTGCCCACATTAACTATGAAATGGGAAAAGTAAATAAAAGTGACGCTCACAATCACAAGCTGTGCGAACGGGTGTTTATGGATTCCAGCCATAGAAAGCAGTTTCAAAAAGAGAAATCCATAGAGTAAAATAAGGAGGGAAGACCCGATAAATCCGAACTCTTCACCTACCACGCAGTATACAAAGTCGGTCCACTGTTCGGGCAGAAAGCGAAGCTGAGTTTGAGTACCCTCCATAAATCCTTTCCCGCTAAATCCACCAGAACCAATGGCAGTCTTAGCCTGGAGTACGTTCCATCCGGCTCCCTGGGGATCAAGAGATGGATTGACAAACGCTTCGACTCTTGCACGCTGGTGAGGCTGCAGAACCTGCTGAAGCGCAACCTCAGTTCCTACCACCACCAGCAAGCCTAACAGGGCTGCAGATATGCTGAGCCATTTCTGCCTCTGAAGAAAGATAATTGCAACGGTGAGCAGCAGTGCGGCAACAATTCCGAAGGGGATCCCAATTACTGAAAAATAGCCGATAATGGCGGGCGAAACGATCAGAAGTGAAATCCCATAGGGCAAACCCGACCAAAAAAGGACTACAGGTATAAGTGTTAAAAGGATAAGAGCCGTACCGGTATCATTTTGCATCATGATTACAAATACAGGCACAAGAATGAGCCCAACCGTGGTGAGTGCCGTTTTCAGATTTCCGACAGACATATCACGTTTGTGCGTTAAATAGTTCGCTACAGCCAGTATGGTGGCCAGTTTCAAAAATTCACTTATCTGCAGGCGAAGCCCAAATATGGATAGCCATCGACGGCCGCCCCCAACTTCTATACCGACAAATACGGTTACAAGAGCCAGTATCAGGCAGATACCATAAACAAAGTAGGATGCTCCCTGAAATGTCCTGGGCGACATAAACTGAATAGAGATAAGTGCAACCAGTGAAATGGATATCCAGGTAGCCTGACGGGCAAAATTCCCCTGTATCGCTGCCGGTAAAAATTGAGAAACCTCACCGAGTGTGGCGCTGTAAATAGCCACCAGTCCTATTGTTGAAATAGCAAGCCAAACAAAGATAACCGACCAGCTGAAGTCTCTGATGTTAATCATCGCGATCATCCTCCGGTTCCGTCTCAATATTTATTTCTACGCTTTCAACATTGGATTCTACACTCTCATCGATCTGCTCATCCACCTGCTGTTCAATTACTTGCTGTGGCTGTGTTTGTCCCCTGGCTGGGCGCGGGGTGAAATTGAGAACTACATCCAGTACGTGGTTTCTTTTTATTTCTCCGGTCAGATACTGTTCAATCAGAAGCGACGCAACCGGGGTGGCAGAGATTGACCCAAAACCTGAGTTTTCAGTCAGAACAGCTACAGCTATTTGCGGATTTTCTGCGGGGGCATAAGCTATAAACCAACCGTGGTTTCTTCCATGAGGATTTTGAGAGGTACCGGTTTTGCCGGCAGTCGTGATTCCGGGAATTTGTGCATAAAATCGTCCGCTGCCATCTGTTACTACATCGAGCATCCCTTCATGCACGGCTGATATGTAGGATGGCTTTACCCAATCTATTCGTTCTCTTTGAGGTTGTGTGTAGCTCACTGTATTGTCTTTATGATGGATCTCTTTCACCAGGTGAGGCTGAACGCGGTAGCCGCCATTTGCAATCACGGAGGTTGCCACAGCCATCTGAAGCGGAGATACAGAGACCATACCCTGCCCGATACCAAGGCTCATTAAGTCGCCAACACCCCAGTATCGATCGCCAAAAGTCCGGTTCATGTAGTTCGTATCCGGCATGATTCCCCTGGTTTCAAACGGGAGATCAATATTATTTTGCGGACCCATACCAAAATCACGCATCTTTTCAGCCCAGTCGTCTAACCCGCCATTGCTGGCAATTTGGTCCATCATCCAGAAAAAGTAAGTGTTGCTGGATTTTCCCAGAGCTTTCCTGAGATTGTAATTGCCGGGATCTGCAAGGTCACCATATGCCCGGCCTCTCATATAAGCACCAGAATTATAGATTTCAGTCTCAGGTGTAATCAAACCGGTGTGCAGTCCGTAAAGCCCCATAAACGGCTTAAATGTGGAACCAGGAGGCTGACGGCTGGAAATGGCCCTGTTAAACAGCGGGCGAAGTGAATCAGAGTTGACGCTCTGCCAGTAATTCCTGTCCATTCTGCCAGAAAGGCGATCTAAATCGTAATTTGGAGCACTGACAATCGCCAGTATCTCGCCAGTGTTCGGGTCCATGGCAACCAGTCCGCCGGTCATGCGCTGCATGAGTTGTTCGGCGAGAGTCTGAAGCTCAGCATCTATAGAGGTAACCAGGTCTCCTCCCTTTTTTGGAGAGTGATTCAGGTTGCCGTTATCAAAACTTCCCAGCGCCTGGCCGTACGCATTTACTCTGAGATAGTTTGTTCCTTTTTCACCCCTCAGGAACTCATCGTAAACCATTTCGATACCGCTTTTGCCTACACGATCTCCAAGACGGAGGGATGGATCACGAACATAATCTTCCGGAGAAGCTTCACGCAGATACCCAAGTGCGTGTGAGCCGGAAAAGTCCAGTGGATAATTACGTTTACTCTCTATCTGATGAGAGATACCGGGCAGCCGCCATAAATTTTCTTCTATGGAAGAGAACGTTTCAAAAGGCACTTCCGTAAAAAGCCGGGATGTTCTGTGCCAGGAATAACGCTGCGCTTCCGTGATTTTTTCCAGCACCTCATCTGACTCAAGCTCAAGCAGTTCAGCCAGCAGATCCAGGTTCTCCATTTTGAATTTTGCCGGGGTGATGGTAATCGAATAGATCGGCTGATTTTCTACAATGATGGTGCCGTTTCGATCCAGGATTAAACCTCTGGCCGGATTTACAATATCCATCCTGATGCTGTTCTGGCGGCTTAAAGGGGCATATTCATCGTGGTCCAGAATCTGCAGCTGGAATATGCGGCCCATTGTCACCAGAATTCCGATCACAATAATTCCCTGGAGAATCCGTACGGCTGCCTGAATATTTTGAGTTTTAAGTCTGTTTGCCATGATTACCTTGAACGTACCAGGTGTAGAAATCCGCCAAGAATAGCAGTGAAAAGTGTGCTGACCAGCAACAGGCTGATCACCACAAACTCACTTGCAAATACCCCCGACAAAGAACTAACGATGTAGAAAAATAAATTATGCAGAAATGATGCTCCTGCAACAATCAAAAATATCTGCCAGAACAAAAAGCTGTTCTCTGAAGTACGGCTTAAAAAGTTGTGTAGTATAAAAACAGTCAGAACTTTTGAAAATAAATTCAATCCCCATAAATCGGTCAGAGCATCCTGAAAAAATGCTGCAAATGCCGTAATCAAAATCGCCTCTGTTTTCGGCACTTTTGTACAGATCCAGAGTGCAAACAGAAGAACAAGGTCCGACTCTGCATTAAAAATTGTCAAATGCCTCAAAAGAACAGCTTGTATAAAAACAGCGCCAATGGCCAGCATTATAAAACGCAGCAGATCCGACCTTATCAAAACAACTCCTGCTGCTCAAGTTCCAGTTCCTGAATTAACGAATCAGGTTCAAAAGTTACAATAAAGGCCTCTGCTGCCGTGAAAAGATCGGCGTATGCTCGCAGCTGAATTGTTTGTGTTTCTATTCCGTCGCCAGGTTGAATCCCTATAATTTCCCCAATTGGAATGCCCGGAGGAAACTGGTTACTGAACCCCGATGTTTCCACGGTTTGACCAATCTCTAAAGAAATCGTTTGAGGGATGTGATTTAGCTGCAGCTCATCAAGAGCAGAAGCGTCCCAGGATACAATACCGTACGCCCTGGTTTCAGCTACGGTAGCGCTTACCCGGAACACGGAGTTTGAGTAGGGCAAAACCTGTGAGAAGCTTCTGTTGGTTAGAATGATTTGGCCAATTAGCCCGTCTGAGTTAATCACCGCCATCCCAACTTCCGCACCGTCATCAGTGCCGGCATCAATGGTAAGGGTGTTATTCAAGCCGGTCAGGTTTTTTGCGACTATTCGAACCGGTATGACCGGGTGGGGAGAATCCTGGCGTAATTCTAACAGATCTCGCAGTATCCGGTTCTGCTCTTCTACAGATCGCAGGCGGCTTAGCTCATCCTGCAGCTGTATATTTTGCCGGTGGAGATAGGTGTTGGTAGTTAATGCCTGTCGGTAAACGCGTATAACGGAAAGCGGCTGTTCAAGATAGCTAAGTACGGTTATAGACGCTTTTCGGGCATTTTGCAGACCTCCGTCGTGCCTGTTAATCATCATTCCGATGGCCAACAGAAGCAAGATTGCTGTCAGAATGTAATCTTTTGCGTCTGATAAGCGTCGCATCTGTAAAAACCCAAGCTATTTAAGAAACCACTGTTTTGTAGTAATCGAGATCTTCCAGGATTGAACCGGTTCCACGCACAACGGCGGTAAGTGGATCCTCCGCGATATGAACGGGCAAATCGGTCGTCTCCATGATCAGTTTGTCCAGATTTTTCAGAAGAGCACCACCGCCGGTAAGCATAATGCCACGGTCCAGGATGTCGGCTGAAAGCTCAGGGGGAGTCTGTTCAAGAGATTTCGTGATCGATTCTACAATAGTGTTAACGGATTCAGAGATCGCTTCGCGTACATCTTTTGATGTTACCTGGCGTGTTCTCGGTACTCCGTTCACCAAATCACGACCCTTAGTGATCATCTCAAGTTCTTCATCGAGCGGGGCTGCACTTCCGATTTCGCACTTAATTTTTTCTGCCGTGCGTTCACCAATCAACAGGTTGTGATTCCGTCTGAAATAGTTGATGATATCATCATTCAATTCGTCACCGCCCAGGCGAACGGATTGTGCATAGACAATTCCCGATAGCGCAATAACGGCGATTTCGGTGGTGCCACCGCCAATGTCAACAATCATGTTACCAACCGGCTCGTGTACATCCAGCCCGATCCCGATGGCAGCCGCCATGGGTTCATCTACCAAATACACTTCTTTCGCTCCGGCATGCTCTGCGCTGTCTCGAACTGCACGGCGCTCAACTTCGGTAATGCCGCTCGGCACGCAAACGACCATCTGGCGGGTAGAAGAGTACCATTTTACTTTTACTTTTTTGATCATCCCGCGAATCATCTGCTCTGCAACTTCAAAATCTGCAATCACACCATCTCTCAGAGGGCGGACGGTGCGAATGTTTCGGTGAGTTTTTTCGTGCATCAGCCGCGCCTCATGGCCGGTAGCCACGGGAGTGTTTTGATTATTAAGCGCAACTATTGATGGCTCATTTAAAACGATGCCCTGATCTTTTGCGTAGATCAATGTATTAGCCGTTCCAAGATCAATGGCAATGTCGGTGTAGAGAAAGTCGAAAAGGCCTTTTTTTCGGGGTTCTTTTTTTGACTTGGTTTTTGTTTGAGTATAAATATCGGACATCTAAATGGAGATAGATTTTTTATTATTGGAAACAACTATAAAAAGTACGGGATTGTGCTTCGATTTGCGAACGATAGTTTTTCTATTTTCCGGCTACCGGATCAATGCCTGAAGTGACGTGTTCCTGTAAACATCATCGCAATATTATACTTATCGGCAGCTTCTATAACTTCTTCATCCCTAATACTTCCGCCGGGTTGGATAATTGCTGTAACACCCGCTTCAGCCGCGGCTATCACACCATCCGCAAAAGGGAAAAACGCGTCTGACGCAACCACACTTCCTTTTACCGATAGTCCCTCTTTTTCAGCCTTGCGAATGGCAATTTCTGAGCTGTCTACCCGGCTGGTTTGCCCGGTACCGATGCCGATCGTTCTTAAATCTCCAGCATAAACAATTCCGTTAGACTTGATATGCTTCACGACTCTCCAGGCAAACTGAAGGTTTTTTATCTCATCTTCGGTGGGCTGGCGCTTTGTTGGAATAGTGACTTTATCTTCCGGAAGCAGCAGATGATTCTCCTGCTGAAGAAGGACACCTCCGAAAATTGACCTGAACGCAAAACCGGAACTGCTTTCGGGCCAGTGTTTGATTTGGACAAGCCGCCGGTTCTTTTTCTGCATCAAAAGATCTTTTGCGTCATCTGTGAAACCGGGAGCGAGCACTATTTCGGAGAAAATGGTGTCGATCTCTTTTGCTGTTGCCAAATCAAGCGGTTGATTTGCGCATATGATTCCTCCAAAAGGAGATACCTTATCTGTAGAAAATGCTTTTTTATAGGCGTCTGACAATGTATCTGCGATTCCCACACCACAAGGAACCGTATGCTTAAATATGGCGATGGTCGGCTCACTTGCAGGAAAATCTGCCATCAAACGAAGCGCTGCGTCAAGGTCAAGATAGTTGTTGTAGCTGAGCTGTTTACCGTGAAAACAGTCGATAAAATGGTCCTGATTTCCGTAAACGCCGGCTTTCTGATGCGGATTCTCACCGTAGCGAAGATCTTCTGACTTCGCATATGATACCGTAAGCTGATCAGGTACTGTGGTCTGATCAATTTCATTGAAATAGTTGCTGATTGCAGAATCGTAGGCGGCCGTGTGTTCAAAAGCCTTTCGGGCCAGCTGCCGTCTTGTCTTGAACGTGATTCCCGATCCTGAATCGAGTTCCTTGATAAATTGCTCATATTGAGCCGGGTGGGTCAGAACAGATACGTGGGCAAAGTTTTTAGCAGCCGCACGAATCATCGTCGGTCCGCCGATATCAATATTTTCAGTGGCAATGGCGGGTGTGACGTCTTCTTTGGCAACGGTATCTGAAAACGGGTATAAATTCACCACCACAAGTTCTATGGGCTGAATTCCAAGGCGCTTCAGCTCGTCATTGTCGGGCTGATGGCTCGTTCGGGCTAAAATGCCGCCATGAACATTTGGGTGCAACGTTTTAACTCTGCCGTCAAGACACTCTTCAAATTTCGTGATGTCGCTTACATCTGTGACCGGTATTCCGGCGTCGCGAATTGCTTTTGCTGTTCCGCCGGTGCTAAGCAGTTCCACATTGTGGCTGTGCAATGTTTTAGCAAGCTCTGTGATTCCGGTCTTGTCAGATACAGAGAGAAGAGCGCGTTTTATTTTCAGGGAGGTTTCGGGTAGTGATTCGAGAGGTTTTAGGGACACGTTTAATCTGTATTCTTTTTAGTTAAAAGTTCTTTTATGGTTTCCGGAAGCAGTTTATGCTCAAGCCGGAGTATTTTCTCTGCAAGAGATTCGGGGGTGTCGTCTTCGGAAACTTCAGTGGTTGACTGACCGATAATCGCACCGCTGTCATACACTTCATTCACAAAATGAACCGTGCAACCGCTAACGCTTTCACTGTTTTCGATAACGGCACGGTGAACATTGAGGCCGTAAAACCCTTTCCCCCCATACTTTGGCAGAAGTGACGGGTGAATATTGATGATTCTGTTTCTGAACCGATCAATAACCTCATCCGGAATTTTCCGTAAATAACCGGCCAGTACAATTAAGTCGGGAGAGAGATCTTTCAGCAGAAAAAGAAGTCTGTTTTGAAAGATTTCCGGATCGGCCGGGGGGATGACAAAAACCGGAATGGAGTATTTCTCTGCGCGCTGAATAGCTCCGGCATCTTTTCTGTCGGTTATCAGCCCGATAATTTCCGCATTCAGGGTACCGGACTCGATGGCGTCAATGACGGACTGGAAGTTTGTACCCGAACCGGATGCAAAAAATAGGAGTTTGTGCACAGGATATTCTGTATCAATGCGGTTAAGCGGTTGCGCAAAAGATAGAAAAAATCGAGCCTATTAGTTGGATTGATTTGAAGAAGTTTGAGAGTCAGAAACGGCAGGCTGTGATGATTGTAACTTATCGAGCCTGAAAATTTTGTAGTTGTTGAAACTCCAGGAAATCTGGTTGATCGAGATCTTTACAATCGTAGCAATGGGAATGGCGACCAGCATGCCGAAAACACCGGCTGTTTGTGCGCCAATAAGAATGATGAAAAGTATGGCGACAGGGTGCATGTCGGCCGATTTTGAGAAAATGAGAGGCTGAAGAACAACGTTATCGAGAATTTGAGCTACCAAAACTGCAATAATGCAGGGGATCACCAGCGAAAAATCGCCGGTTTCTATAATCGAAATTACAATAGAGAGAATGTAGCCGATAAGCGGCCCGAAATAGGGAATTGAATTTGCCAGTCCGATTGCAATTCCCACAGAGGCAGCATTGTTTAGCCCGGCAACCGATAGCGCCAGCCAGCTTACAATTCCCACCAGCGTGCACTGCACAAATACGCTTCTGAAGTAGTATCCAAGGCGTGTTTCAATTTTGTCTACAAGGCTGAGAATAGTTTCGAAATATTTGTTGGGTACAAGTTTTAAAATATCGCGGCGAATTTTGTGTCCGTCTTTCAGAAAGAAGAAAGTGGCAAAAGGAATCACCAGAAATGCAGCGAACAGATTTGTGAATATATCAATCAAATCTCCAAGGATATTTGAGAACTGATCCATATTGAAAAAGTTATCAGAAAATACGGCAATATTGTCTCTCAAAAATCCCTGAGGAATAAAGTCGAAGTTACCAATAATACTGATTTCAACCTGTTCGGCGATAAACCTGAGGTTTTCAATATCGAGCTGGCGCGCAAGGCTGGCCATTTGATTGGCCAGTATTGGAATAACTGATGTGGACCCCCAAACGATGACCAGTATAAGCGTTGCAAGCGTGAGCGTGGTTGCAATTGTGCGGTTCATTCCGGCCGACTGGAGCCTGTTTACAATCGGGTCGAGCATGTAGCTGATAAGCATGGCTATCAGCGCGTAAAGCACCAGGTTGCTGTAGTTATAAAGGATAAGTGCAACCAGAATAACGCCGGCGATTCCAAGAACGGATTTTACAACTTTATCAAGCGTAAGGTCTTTAAGCATCCAGTTGCTCTATAATTATTGGTATTGATCGTTGAATCGCATCGGAAGAATATCCTTTTCCTGCAAGATATCGAAAAATTTTCTGCTTCCGCTTGTATTCGTCCGTTTCCCTCAAGAAGTGTTTTCGGCGTTTCAGGGCGAGTTCTAAACAGATATCTTTTTGATCGATCTCCTGCCTGAGATCCTGGATCACAGATTCTATCACGTTTTTCGGCACTCCTTTATTGTACAGGGCAGATTTAATCTTTTTAGGCCCCCACAATTTCAGATTGTGTTTATCCTGCGAAAATTTCCGTGCATAGGTGTGATCGTTTAGCAGATCTTTCTGATGAAATTCATCTACAACCTGTTCTGAAATTTCTGGTGAAAATCCTTTTTTCACAAGTTTTCGCCTGAGCTCTTCAGCTCCGTGATCCCGGCCTGCAAGCAGTTTGTAGCATCTATCTTTTACAGCCTGGTACTCTTCTGCGCGGCTGAGTTTATGAAAAAGATCACGGGTAAGAGTCATCCCTTTTTGAATTGAAAAATCGAGCAATGTCTGGGATGAAACACCGATCAGAAACGTTTTACCGTTAAAAAGAGAAAAGCGGTCTCCGTTCTTTTTTTGCGGAGATATAGATGTAATAACAAGAGGGAGCTCTGTAAGAATTTGCTCCCTCTTTATAGGATCTGAATGTTTTCCCTGATCAGGATTCATCAGCTACTTTTTCTTTTTTCTTCGCCTCTTTTTTGGATGTTTCTTCTGCTTCTTCTTCGTCAGGCATCAGTTTTTTGCGAACAATTTCCTCAATACTTGCCGTAAGCTCCGGATCTTCCTCAAGGAACTGCATAGCGGCATCCGTTCCCTGTCCAATCGGCTCACCGTCGTAACGATACCAGCTTCCGCGCTTTTCAATGATATCGTACTCTACCGCAAGATCCAGTATTTCAGACGTGCGTGAGATCCCTTTACCGTAGAGGATGTTGAATTCAACTACCTTAAACGGCGGGGCAACTTTGTTTTTCACGATTTTCACCTTTGTTCGGTTCCCCAGAACCTCGTCACCTTTTTTGAGTGATCCGATTCTGCGGATATCAATACGGACTGAGCTGTAAAATTTAAGCGCCCGTCCGCCGGTGGTGGTTTCAGGGTTCCCAAACATCACGCCGATTTTTTCCCGGACCTGGTTAATAAATATGCAGGAGGTACGCGATTTACTCACAATACCGGTGATTTTTCGAAGTGCCTGCGACATCAAACGCGCCTGTAGGCCCATGTGGGAATCTCCCATCTCACCTTCCAGTTCTGCACGCGGAACCAAGGCAGCTACGGAGTCCACAACAACAACGTCGAGAGCTCCTGAACGGATCAGGGTTTCGGTAATTTCCAGCGCCTGCTCACCGCTGTCGGGCTGCGAAATGAGCAGTTCATCGGTATTGATACCGAGATTTTTTGCATACTTGGGATCGAATGCGTGTTCTGCATCAATAAATGCGCAGTATCCGCCTCTTTTCTGTGCCTGTGCAATCACCTGCATGGCGAGAGTGGTTTTACCACTGGCTTCTGGCCCGTAAATTTCTGTAACGCGGCCTCTCGGTATGCCGCCAACGCCGAGAGCGTAATCCACCATAATTGATCCGGTTGAGATAGCGTCAACCTCGTTATACGGATTCCCTCCTAATTTCATAATGGTTCCTTTGCCATGCTGTTTTTCAATCTGACCCATGGCGGTGTCGAGTGCTTTTAGTCTGTCATCTTTTGAAGTTGCCATAATGCTAAATCTTTTTTTGTGTTGAACTTTATATCAATGTAAAGGCTGAGAGTGACAGCATTGTGTCACGGGTGTTTCAATAATTTTAAGCCCGGATTTCGGTATATGTTTGATCTATGTGTATGATACCGAAACAGCGAACTACTTACAGAATTTTTTTTAAAGCTGCCTGACCTCTTCAAAAAGTTCGTTTATGACTTGCTGACACTGTTTTGAGGTGGTGTAAGGGGCCGGCCCGATGCGCAAAATCTGGTCTCTGGCGTCTGTAAATATCCCTTTAGCGAGGAGATTTGCGCGCAATGTGCGTGCATGCGGAGATTTCATGGATAAAAATCCTGCTGTTTCGCCGGGTGATCTATGGTGAGATCTCTCGATTTCAGAACCTTCAAAATTATGCTCTTCAAAAAGCTCCGTCAGGTAGGTAACCTGCGACTGATACTGTCTGTGCAGAACATCAGGTGTCAGCCCCTGCGTTTTGAAAAAGTTTACAACTTCGGCCGCCCGAAATTGCGATATCGGATCGTATGTAGCTGTTGCAAATCGCTGATCACCATCATCGAACTGAACGGGGCCATCGGCCTGGGGCTCATCCAGTGTATAGAAAGAGGCAAACCATCCGGTAATGGCCGGTCGCAGATCACAACTTTTCGGGAACCGCAGAAAACAGTTGGCCTCGCCCCACTGCAGGTATTTGTATCCGCCAATCAATATGTAACAGTCCTCGAGGTTTTCTTCGCGTACTGACAGCGGAACTACATTTGTGCCGTGGTAGTCGTCAATCATCAAAGGGACGTTGGCCCGGCGGCACGCTTCCGCAATTTCCGATATTTTTGTATTGATTTCAGCCGTCTCAAAATAGATTCGTGAGATCATAACGGCGCTCACAGAGTCGTCCAGCTCGTTTTTAATCCCTTCAAGAAGCTCCTGATCGCTTTGGTGAGGCACTTCAACAACGTTCAAGCCCTCTTCACCGAGACGCTTTAACTGACGGCTCAGAGAGTGAAACTCTCCGGATGAGGTGATGATTTTCGGTTTGCTCTGCAGATCGAATGAGGAGAGCCATGAGACCAGCAGCACATGTGTGTTCTGCTCTCGGCAGTAGAGGCCGTTTGGATCATCATAAAAATCGCGAAGGTAGTTTCGCATAATCTCGGTCTTTTCAAATCCGATTTCCCATTTGGTATCTACCCGGTCGGCCACAATTCGCATATAATCCTGAATTCCGGCAAAAGCCACATCGGGCCATGCCTGGTGGGAGTGACCGGTAAACAGGAGTCTGTTTGTTACATTAAAGTGAGAGTAGTGCGGCTGAAGAGCGGTAGCTAGCTTGTCGAATTCTTGCATGTACTGGTAGTTATTGATGTAAAACTTTTCTTTGGTTGATTATACAAATTTCAACGTCAATAGATCTCAATTAAATCCCGGTAAATTTTAAAGTGTTGGGTGAGAAATTAACCTGTCTGAGCACCTACTGGATCTGACAGCGTTGTTTTCCTAACCAAACTCTCCGCTTTCGTACCGTTCAATTAGCCGCTTTTCGTTCGCTCGTTTAAAATGCGAGAGCTTTTCAGGATTAAGAGAGGCAACGGTCATCTCCCGTTTACCGAGAGCTCCGGGCGCCCGGGCTATGTTCCAGCCGGCCACTGCCATTGCCGCCCTGGCCGATGTTGCGGCGCTGTAGGTTGTAAGCATCGCATTACTGCTGCTGTGATCGGCAATTGTCTTGAACAGCTCGGCGGTCCATCCTGCGGGATTTGAGTCGGGTGAGAAAGGATCGTGGAGGATGTAATCAAACTCGGTATCTTCAGGGTAGTCCGGTTCATCAAACATACCGATAAAAAGATTCAGTTTGATATCCGGAGTGATCTGATGACGGTTCCAGCCGGGAGAGAGGGTTGAGAAAATGCGCTGTAGCAGACTGCGGTATTCCAGGTACCTTAGTTCTTCCCCAAAATCTATTTCAGAAACAAGACCCGGCTCAATAGGATACGCTTCAACGGTAGTAAAGGTAACGCTGACATCAGCCTGCGATTTTTCGAGGTAGTCCATCAGCAGTACCAGGTTCATTCCGCTGCCAAATCCAATCTCGAGAATACTTAAATCACCGCCAGAGTAAAGGTTTTCCGCAAGGCCGCTGGTTTTAAAATAGACATAGCGGCTCTCGGCAACCGCACCGTTCAGGCTGTGGAAGGGCTGGTTGAACTGTTTCGAAATCAGGGTTGTGGATCCATCCCCGGTTTTTTTGATTTGATTACCCAAAACCTAAATTATTTATTAACATTTGAGAGAAATAAAGATAAAACAAAAGAGAAATACTATGATTGAGAAAATCGAGGCGTTGTCAAAAACAAAAAGCGGGCAGCTAACAACGATGCTTACATGTATAAGTATTCTTCTTACTATGGCGTTTCGTGGCTTGTATGTAAGAATCAATGCAACAGGCTGGCAGGACTTTCCCGCTGTTATGCTGGATTACTTTGCAATTATTGGCGGAACATTACTTACAGGACTTGCCTTTGCCGGGATCTTTGGAATAGTAAAGATATTCCGAGATGGTAATAAAGATGAGCCGGTGCGTTCTGGTTAAGATTGCCATCTGCATCACCTGTGTATTAAGTTTACATGCGGCAAAACCGGTTTCGAGAAAGCTAGATTATTTACGTTGTTACCAACCCTTTGAAAATAATAAGGTGAAGTTTACCCTATGACTCAGATAAAACAATGTCCTCTTTGCAAGCGCGAATGCCCGGACGGGCTGATGGAGCGGCATCACCTGGAAACCCGCAGGGAGAGTGATGACACCGAAGAGATCTGCAGGGAGTGCCATAAAACAATCCATGGCCTTTTTAGTAATACAATGCTGCGTAACCCAAAATTGAACCTGGATTCAATAGAGGGGCTGCTCAGTAATGAGCGGTTCTACAAGGCGGTAAAGTTTATCCGAAAGCTGGAACCGGGGGAGAAAATGAAAATGCGGGACTCCAGAAAGAAAAAGTACAATTGAGTTATTTGGTTATTAGTTCTCAAACCTGAGTTAAACTCAAAAATTTCAAAAAAAGAGGCTCCCCTCATTTTTAAGGAGGGGTTGGGGGTGGTTCACTATACTATTACGATGGCTGTAAATAAAAAATTGATACATAACTTTATCAACCACCCCTTCCACATCTGCGGTTCAAAAAAATTCATTCATGCTCTGAAAATTCGTCGGACGACTTTTTGCTTGAGGATGATGCATCCGGAAAGTGGCGGCATCTTCAAAGCTGATTCGTCCGACGATTCTCGAAGTTTCAAGCCATCTCAGCTTCGGGTTTTTGCTCTTCGGTCATCTCAAAAATGTCAATGATGTTTTCGCGTGTCAGCGGTCCGGCTGCTGAAAGCTGATCTTTTCCGCCACCGTATGTTTTTATGGCGTAGTCAGCCACATCGCCAAAAACGTCCTTTGATATATTTTGATCGGTCAGCCTCTCATACAGATGATTTCGTTTAAGCCACCCTTCGAAATGAATAATAAATGCCATGGCATTCTCTTTTTGATCCTCCTTTGCTATTCCAAAGAGCCGCTTGGCAAGGAGCGCCATGCGGTCGATTACCCGATCGTTTCGGTATAGCCATCTGAAATAGGCCGGGTAGAGAATGGCAAGTCCCCGTCCGTGCGCCAGGTCTGGATTCTGACCACTAAGTGCGTGCTCCAGGTTGTGCAGCGTGAAAGGCGCAGATTTTCTACCGGCGATCTGCATGCCGTTTAGCGCCAATGTAGAGGCCCACATCATCTGCCCCCGCAGGTGCTCATCTTCGGGATTTAGTTCCAGTTTCGGAAGTGTATCAAGGACAGTTTCCATCACACCTTCGCTATAGCGGTCGGCGAGATCAGAGTCGTTTCCTCCAAGGAGGTAGTTTTCGAACACGTGGCTCAGAATATCAGATGCACCATCGCGGGTGGTAGTCAGCGGCAGACTGGTTTGAAACGCTGGATTGAGCCAGGAAGCTGAGGGCTTCATAAATGGATAACTGACCGGCGATTTCCCTTTCACTTCGGGATTGGATATCACCGCGTGCGCCGTTACTTCAGAAGCAGTAGCGGCCGTTGTGGGTATACAGACAACCGGCAGTGCCCCTTTGATCTGACGATATTTTACTCCGCCAACCGTATAGGGCCAGATATCATCCAGGTCGTCGTGAATCATCCCGGCAATCGCTTTGGATGCGTCCATCACTGAACCGCCTCCCAGTGCAAGTACAAAATCTACATTTTCTTCTTTGCCGATTTTAGCGGCTCTGTTTACTGTTTTGGAGCGGGGATTCGCTTCAATTCCCTCAAACAAAACGGGTGTGACTTTACTTTTTTCAAGCTGCATTTGAACTTCTTCCAGGTATCCTTCTCTTTTTACAGTTCCGCCTCCGATTACAATAAGTACTTTACTGCCGTATGTGGGCAGATGTTCAAAAAAGGCATCCGCTTTCTCTTGACCAAAAAATAGATGGGTCGGAATATGGAGTTCAAAGGGATTCATAAAGTAGTATATTTAGATTGATTGGTGACGCTGCGGATTCTAAAAATTTAGATAAGGCAACACCTACACCGTTAATTTTATGTTTAGTTACACTAACACAACCACTTAAGAAGACGTTCTCTGCATGGCCGATTTGAAAGCAACAATTCACGAAAAAGCGAAAAGTCATTTTGATTATATGGTACAGACCCGCAGGTACCTGCATAAGAATCCTGAGGTCAGCTTCAGAGAGTATGAAACAACTGACTACATCGTCCATGAGCTGAAAAAACTGGGTATCGAGACCCGCCGCCCGCTTGAGACCGGATGTATTGGAATAATTGAAGGTGGTAAAAAATCGGACCGGGTGATTGCACTTCGTGCGGATATCGATGCGCTCGCAATGGAGGAGGAGGGAGACGCTAAGAAAGAGTTTATGTCGGAGCGGCCGGGTGCGGCGCACTGTTGCGGACACGATGCTCATACGGCCAATCTATTGGGCGCTGCAAATATATTAACAGAAATGCAGGATGAGATAGAGGGAAAGATCGTGCTGATTTTTCAGCCGGCCGAGGAGACGCTGCCGGGTGGTGGCCGTCTGTTGTGCGAAACAGGTTTTCTGCAAGAGCTGGGCGTTCAGGCAATTTATGGCCTCCATACCAGTCCCATGCACAAACCTGGAACCATCGCCACTAAGCCGGGACCGCTGATGGCGCGGCCGGATGAGTTTGAAATTACGATTAAGGGAACGGGCGGGCATGCTGCATCTCCACATCTGACGGTAGATCCTATCGTGCTGCTGGGCCAGGTGATTACCCAGTTTCAGACGATCGTAAGCCGTTCTGTAGATCCAACAGAACCGGCTGTAGTCACTATCGGGCGCGTGCGGGCCGGATCAACGTATAACGTGATTCCTGAAAAAGCAGAGCTCATCGGCACAGTACGTACCTTTTCTGAAAAGAACGCCTTCCTCATCCGCGATCGTATGGAGAGTATTTTGAAGGGGATCACAGAGGGTGCCGGCGGCGATTACGTATTTGAATTCAACGAAGGATATCCCGCCGTTGTGAATGATGAAGAACTTGTAAAAAACCTTATCAAAACGTCTAAAGTGCATCTCGGAAGAGATGCCGTGCACGAGATGCCGAAACCGCTGATGGCGGGTGAAGATTTTGCATTCTACCAGCAGCACTTTCCCGGCGCTTTTTTCCTGTTGGGCAGCGGCAGCAAGGAAGCCGACTCACAATGGAGCTGGCACCATCCGCGATACAACGTTGATGAAACATGCATGCTTACCGGTTCAGCGTTAATGGCGGGGTTGGTGTTGGGGGAGAGATAAGTGTTTAGTTTTGATTGAAGAGTGAAAATATGGAAGTCCTGACAAGGTTCTCGCGCGCGTTTCGCGAGATTATGTAAGCGTCTGGGGTCAGGGTTCACGCAGCGCGTTGCTCCTGCCTCGCGTATGTGATTGGAGGTAAAGGGTTTCGTCAAGAGCACAAGCGCACAAGCGGACGCTTGCGCTAGTGTTGGGACGCTTGCGCTAATAGAGGGCGAGATTGGACAGGAAAGGGAATTATGATGGGCAAAAATTGAAAGAGCTTGAAAAACCGGGAAGAAAAACGTAAATTGTCATAAAAATAACGACAAATGCGAAATCCATGAGTGAATATACCATCCAGGATATAATAGAGGAGCCCGCTGTGGCCTATTCTGCCTCAAACGGAGCTACGGAATTGCAGTTAATAAAAATGGCACGAAAGGGTATAGCAAAAAAAGCACTCAAACGTATTGCTGAATTAAGCAATTTGTCGGTCTCAGAGCTATCCAAATTGCTGCCGGTTTCCCTCCGCACCATACAGCGATACAGCGATGATGATCTTCTCGATCGTGCCGTTTCCGAGCATGCGCTTCAAATCGCCGAGGTGCTCTCGCACGGTACTCGTGTGTTCAGCAGCCTCGAAAGCTTTCAGCGATGGCTTCACACGCCTTCGGTTGCTTTAGATCATCAAACACCAGTCAGTTTTTTTGATACCGGTTTTGGTACGCGCATGGTTTCCGATCTTCTCGGTCGCATCGAGCATGGCGTTTATTCCTGAGCCGGATGAATCTCTTCAGAATAGCTAAAAAGCGATATGCGGATGATCTGTCGGGTGAAGGCGCCAGGATCTATGGCGGAAGATGGAACAGGAAAGGGGATCCGGTTCTTTACACATCGGAAAGTGTATCGCTGGCGGCCATGGAAGTACTTGTAAACCTGTCTGCTGCAGATCTCCCAAACGATCTCAGTCTGATTACTATTCAGGTACCTGGCAGTGCAGTTATGAATGAGATCCGGGCCGATGAACTTCCCGAAGATTGGACGAGGTATCCGCCTGCCAAGTCGCTTGCGGATATGGGCAGGCGATGGATCGAGTCCGGCGAAACGTTGTTGTTACGAGTTCCATCTGCGGTGATTCCGTGGGAACGGAACGTACTGATCAACCCAAACCATAAGATGATGAAAAAGGTGAAAGTCATCTCTACAGATCCGTTTGGGTTTGATGAGCGGCTGGGAAGCGATGATGGGTGATAAACAGGGATTTTTTTACTTTCAGTGTACTATTTTAAAATCTGATTAACGCTCAAATACGTAGCATATGGCCAACCTGGCATTTGAAAATCCTAAAGGCGAACTGTTTAGGCTGACCGAGGACCTGATTGAACAAGGCCTTGAAGAATCGAGAAAAAGTGATCGTAAACGAATGATCCTTCCGATTCATCGCAAGCAGGAGGCGGAGGTGCAGCGGCTGATCAACTTCCTGCAGCCCGGCACCTATATTCGTCCGCATCTGCACCCGATGCCGCACGCTTCCGAATCGATCGTTCTTCTTCAGGGAGCCATTCGCTTTTTTACGTTTGATGAGAGTGGTGAAGTTCTCACGGATAGCAAAGTCAGTTCAACCATCATTCCTGATGTGATCGACATCGAACCGGGCACCTGGCACTCGTTTCTGGTCCTCGAACCCGATACGATCATATTTGAGTGCAAAAAGGGTCCGTACGATGCCAGCACCGATAAAGAGTTTGCGGATTGGGCTCCTGAAGAGGACGACCCTGAAACTGAAAAATTTATGAATAAATTATCGGGATGAACGCACCTCAAACCTATTCTTACTGGGAAACTAAAGAGTGGCTGCAGCCCCCTGATCTGCTGATCGTTGGCGGTGGAATTGTGGGAGCCTCCACAGCACTATTTTACAAGGAGAAATATCCCGATCACAACGTGAAAATCCTCGATAAAGGGATGATGCCGGAAGGGGCCAGTACGCGAAATGCCGGATTTGCCTGCATCGGATCGATTTCCGAACATCTCACCGATATGAAAACGGCAGGGGAGGAGGTTGTCTTCGGGCGAATCAAACGCCGCTGGAACGGTCTGAAATTGCTGAAACAGACAATGGGAGAGGAGGCGATCGGTTACGAACACACCGGCGGACACGAGATCTTTACAGACAAGCAGATATTTGAAACGTGCAGGGAACGTATTCCGGAGATCAACCGGCAGCTGCAGGAACGGATTGGCCTTGGAAATGTCTACTCAGTCACCGAATATGAAGGATACCCAGCAATCTATAACCGGGTGGAAGGAGCGATTAACAGCGGGCTTTTGATGAAACGGCTGCATCAAAAACTATCAGCAATGGGTGTGGAGACGATGTGGAACTGCGCGGTAGATTCCATCCGGGGAAATCGGGTAGTTCTGAAGAATGGGATGGAATTTGAATCATCAAAAACGGTACTGGCCACGAACGGCTTCACGAAAAATCTGACAGACATACAAGTGCAGCCGGCGCGCGGGTACGTTCTTGTCACCAAACCGATTGAAAATCTGAAATGGCGCGGTACATTTCATTTTAATGAAGGGTATATCTATTTCAGAAATGTTGAAAACAGGCTGCTGATCGGCGGAGCACGAAACATTGTAAAATCAGAGGAAGAGACCGATCAATTTGGAGTGAACCCGGCAATCAAAGATCATTTGGTTCGGTTCGTAACCGATACCTTACAGCTTCCCGCCGGCTGGGAAATTGATCAGGAGTGGAGCGGAATCATGGGCATGACCGGAAACAAAGAGCCGATCGTCAAAGAGATCTCGCCAAACGTTTGGGTTGCCGCCGGACTCAGCGGAATGGGGATTGCGATCGGGATGGAAGTGGCGAAGAGTGTTGTGGATGAGATTGTTTGAAGGGTCCTCATCTTAATCGATACATTTTACAATTGAAAATGCATACTGGCAGTATGATATGATGCTATTATCATATCATTTCAGAATTTTTTCTCAAGTAGTTGGTAAGTTCATCTTTAGATACTTTGCCATTTGCAAGATCCAAGATGATTGCAAACAGACTTTTCTTATCAGCTACAATACGGTATCCGTTCACGAATAGAAACGTATACAT
>CAZKIZ010000003.1:30714-33215 GCA_964552935.1 uncultured Rhodohalobacter sp.
ACATCTTTATAATCTGTGTTAATTTCACGATAGGCTTCAGCCCACTCTTCAAATTCAGGGTCTACCGGGCGCAGTTCGAGATTCGCTTCTTTTCGTTCAATCGTTATTGTATCTCCTGATTTGAGATGCATTTCGTCAATTAATTGCTTTGGGAGAATGACGCCTAAACTATCCCCAACTTTCTGAATTTTGCCTTCCATAATCTTTAAATTTAATGCAGATTCAATTCATGTTATTAAATCTGTTCTGAAATTACAACGGTTTAATCACTTGATTCATATTAGATGAAATCCTCAACCTGTAGGCTAAAGCCATCATTCGATAAAGATTACTCTTCCAGAAATTCCCGGTAAAGAACCAGAAGCTCACTCATCATCATGGCTGTTGCGCCCCAGAGAGGTACGCGGTGGAAGCTCCAATAGGGAACGTAAAAATTGTTGTGTGCAAGATCCCAGCGCTCTTTCTCAATTAGTTCATCAGAGATAAGCGCATCCAGTTTTACCGTTATAATCTCTTCAACTTCATTGGGATTTCGCTGCATGATCGGTTTTTTCTCAAGAAACCCGATCACGGGAGTAATTTGGTTGTTTGTCTTGTAGAGGTAGAAAGGGGTGAGTGACCCAACCACATCAATTTCATTTGAATCGATGCCCACTTCCTCATGGGTTTCGCGAAGAGCAGTTTTAACAATCGGCTCATCTTTTTCTGATCTCCCTCCGGGAAAGCTGATCTGTCCTGCATGCCGAATGGAATCTGTCCGGAGCGTGAGGATGACATTCAAATCTCGGTTAGCATCGGGGTAGATCGGTACCAAAACACCGCTCGGGTGACCGCTGCTGTCGATCGACTCTTCCGGTAGTGCGTGGGATGGATCCACCGGTTCGGGCATCATCTTTTGCTGGGCCTCTTTTCCGGGGAGTGGCCGGGTCAGTCGCTGTTCAAGAAACGCTTGAAATGGGTTTTTCATCAGGTAAAAATAGAATCAGTTCTGTCATTAGTCTCTGTCCGGGGCAGGCCAAGCTTAATAAGCGGTTTTATTCTCTTTGCGTTTCCATTGATCAAATAGTTTTACAGCATCATCTCGTCCAATGGATCGTGTTGGTATCGATCTCTGGCCGTCCTGTATTTGCAGTTCATCATAAATGAAAGAGTCATCAAAACCGGCATTGGAAGCATCGTGCCGGGTAGCAGCGTAAAATATACGATCCGGCCGCGCCCAGTAGATTGCGCCCAGGCACATCGGGCATGGTTCGCAGGATGTGTAGATATCGCATCCGGTGAGCTGAAATGTACCAAGTTTTTCGCATGCGTTGCGGATAGCCACAACTTCGGCGTGCGCGGTAGGATCATTTGTTGAGGTAACGCTGTTGTTTCCCTCGGCAATTATAGTACCATCCTGCACCACTACGCACCCGAACGGCCCTCCTTCATCGTTCTCCATTCCTTTCCTGGCAATCTCAATTGCCCTCTGCATGAACTCTTTCTTCATAAATTAATTTGTAAACCTGTTGAGATTAAATTGTGATACCATCAATTGTTGGCAGGACATGATTGTGCCCACATTGGTGGAAGATATTCACTATTTTTCGCATCGAAAATGTAACGTTTAGATTAACATTATCATAAATCGTATTGTATGTCACTATTAGTTGTTGGATCCGTAGCCTACGATGGTATCGAAACTCCTTTTGGAAAAACAGACCGTATTCTTGGCGGATCTGCAACCTACATCTCTCTCGCCTCCTCCTATTTTACCGAAGATATTGAGCTCGTTGGCGTAGTAGGGAAAGATTTTGCCGATGAAGATATTGAGCTATTCAAAAGTAAACATATTGACCTGGAAGGCCTCCAGGTAGATAAAAGCGGCAACACGTTCTTCTGGAAAGGGAAGTACCATCACGATTTGAACATGCGTGATACGCTGGATACGCAGCTGAACGTATTCGAACATTTTGATCCGATCATCCCAGACTCCTACAAGGATGCTGATTTTGTTGCCCTGGGAAATATTGAGCCGAGTCTGCAGCATAAAGTGCTGGAGCAGGTTACCGATCCGCGTCTCGTAGTGATGGATACGATGAACTTCTGGATTGAAGGAACGCCGGATGCTTTGAAAAAAACGCTGAAAGGAGTTGACCTGCTTGTGATTAACGATTCTGAAGCCCGCGAGCTGGCCGATGAGCCGAACCTGATTACGGCCGCTGAAAAAGTTCGTGCGATGGGTCCAGATTCACTGATCATCAAAAAAGGAGAGCATGGCGCGCTTCTCTTTACGGGCGATGAAATTTTCTCTGCTCCCGCTTATCCTGTAATTGATATTTTTGATCCCACCGGAGCAGGTGATACGTTTATGGGCGGACTGCTTGGATGGCTGGCCTATACCAACGATCTAACTCCAAGAAACATGCGTCGTGCGGTAATCATGGGGTCTGTTATGGCTAGTTTCTGTGTTGAGAAATTTGGCCCTGAACGTCTGAAGAATCTTACAGAGAGCGAAATCT
>CAZKIZ010000004.1:0-2172 GCA_964552935.1 uncultured Rhodohalobacter sp.
GGACACAGCCACTAATAATATGTTAGACAGACTTATTGAGACAAGTATTCGGGAACGGCTGGTCATCATAGTGGCCACTGTTATTTTAGTGATTTCAGGTTTCTACCTCACGCGCAACATGGCCGTGGATGTACTGCCGGACGTATCGGCACCCGTTGTTACGGTTCTTACCGAAGCACCCGGGATGCCGCCGGAAGAGATCGAGCAGATGATCTCGTATCCGATCGAAAGCGTGCTGATCGGGTCGGAAAGCGTTAGGCGCGTAACCTCCAGCTCCATCCAGGGATTTTCATCGGTTCAGGTGGAGTTCGATTGGGATGTGGATGTGCAGCGCGCCCGTCAAATTGTGAACGAACAGCTTCAGGGGATAGGGGATCAGCTTCCGGGCCAGGCGGGAGCCCCATTTCTTGCACCGGTAACTTCCATTATGGGAGAGATTATGCTGGCCGGGTTTACCGCCGAAGAGACCTCGATGATGGATCTTCGCACCGATGTTGACTTTATCGTCCGGCGCGAACTGCTTGCCATGCCGGGAGTAGCCGCCGTTTCGGTCTACGGAGGTGAGCGCCAGCAGTTCACCGTAGAGCCTGACCCTGAGCGGATGGAGCTGCTCGGGATCAGCCTGAACCGTTTGATGGAAGCAACAAAAGAATCATCTTCCGGAATATCCGGAGGCTTTTTGAACCACTCCGGGAAAGCATATACCATTCGTGGTTTTGGCCGGGCATCCGGCCTGGAGGACCTGGAGCAGGCTGTGGTTCAGACATCAGAAGAGGGACATCCAATTCTGCTGCGGGATGTGGCCACCATTTCGGCAAAACCGGCGCCGCGTATCGGAGATGCATCCATAAATGCTGAGCAGGGAATTGTTCTGGTGATCAGCAAGTCGCCGGCGGCCAATACGATTGAGCTGACCCGCCAGATTGAGGAGCGGCTTATGGACCTGAAATCGTCACTTCCGGAAGATGTCACCGTTCACCCGGACCTGTTTCAACAGGCACACTTTATAGATGTGGCGATCGGCAACGTGACCAACGCGCTGCTGATCAGCGGCTTCCTGGTGGTTCTGATACTCTTCCTGTTTCTGAACAACTGGCGGGCAACCGTGATTTCGCTGGTGGCCATTCCAGTTTCAGTGATTATTTCTGTGCTGGTGCTCTGGTACAGCGGCTACACATTTAACACCATGACGCTCGGTGGAATTGCGATCGCGATCGGTGTGCTGGTGGATGATGCCATCGTATTTGTTGAGAATGTTTTCCGCCGCCTGCAGGAGAACAGCGGAAGATCTGATGCCGACAAAAAGGCGTTTTTGGAGATCGTTAGTAAGGCATCATCCGAAATCAAAGGACCGATTGTGCTGGCCAACTTTACCATCGTGGTGGTGTTTCTGCCATTTCTGTTTCTGACCGGTCTTGAAGGTCGCCTTCTGATGCCGCTCGGAGTTGCATACGTAACCACAATTGTGGCATCGCTGCTGGTGGCACTGATTTTAACACCCGCCATGAGCGCCTGGCTGCTTGTGGACACAGGTAACAAACCGCAGAAAAAGAGCCGGCTCACCCGCTTTCTGGAAACAAGATACACCCCGATTTTAGAGTTCTGCTTCAGGTGGCGTAAAGCAGTACTTGTAGGCGTTCTGATTCTTTTTGTCGGAAGTATGGCGCTGATTCCGGGAATTGGCCGCTCATTTCTTCCCGAATTCAACGAAGGGACTTTGAATATCGGGCTTACATCGCTGCCGGGTACTTCCATCGATGAATCTAACAAGCTTGGGTACAGGCTTGAGGAGATTCTGCTCGACCATCCCGCTATCGTTTCTACCGGTAGAAGAGTTGGCCGGGCCCAGATGGATGAGCACACGATGGGCAGCCACGCTCAGGAGCTTGAAGTTCGCCTGGATGAAAACGAGTATGATGATATCCATGAGCTGATGGCTGAACTACGCGAAATTCTTGAGGATCTCCCCGGTGCCGGCATCTCGCTAGATCAGCCGATAACCCACCGGATCGACCATATGCTGACGGGTGTTCGAACCAACCTGGCCGTGAAGATTTACGGGCCGGACCGGAATCGATTGCAGTCGATCAGCCGCGAGGTGGAGTCTGTCATGCGCAGCGAGGGAAATGTTCAGGATATTCTGACCGATGAACAGACCGATGTGCCCCAGCT
>CAZKIZ010000004.1:2272-11322 GCA_964552935.1 uncultured Rhodohalobacter sp.
GCGAGGGAAATGTTCAGGATATTCTGACCGATGAACAGACCGATGTGCCCCAGCTCCAGATTCTGCCAGACCGGTCCTCGCTGGCGATGCATGGACTCACAATGGGCCGCTTTGCAGAGCTGATTGAGACCGCGTTTGGCGGAGTGGTGGTTGATCAGATCTACATCGACCCGGCCGTTTTTGATCTTGTGGTCCGCTATGGTGATGAATTCCGTGCAAACCCCGAGGCCGTGAAGCGTACTCCGATTGAGCTGCCAAACGGTGGATATGTTCGGGTAAGCGATCTGGCAAACGTACGCGCCAGCTTTGGTCCCGCAACCATCACCCGCGAAAATGCCAGCCGGATGGTTGTGACACAGGCCAATATTACGGGCGGTAACCTTCGTGGCACGGTAGAGAACCTCAGGCAAAAAGTGAACGAGGAGATCGATCTTTCCGGCGGATATGTCATCAATTTTGAGGGACAATTTCAGCAGGAGGAAGAGGCGAGCCGTGTGATTCTGCTGATCAGTATTCTCTCGCTGATACTCATCTACCTTGCACTCTTTGTTGAGTTCAGATCTTCGAAACAGGCGCTTCTTATATTACTGAACCTCCCACTCGCCCTGGTTGGCGGGATCATTGTTGTCTACATCGGCGGCGGAATTTTGAGTATCGCCGGTTTGATCGGGTTTATCACCCTCTTCGGAATCGCTGTTCGAAACGGGATCATTCTGATTGCACAATACAACGAGCTAATCCGGAAAAACACCATGAGCGTTCGTGAAGCCGTCATGGAGGGATCGATGAACCGGCTTCAGCCGATCCTGATGACGGTGGTAACCACGGCGCTGGCGCTGATCCCCCTCGTTTGGGCGGCCAATCAGCCCGGCAACGAAATCCAGGGCCCGATGGCGGCGGTCATTTTAGGCGGACTGATCTCAGCTACAGCCCTCAATATGATTGTGGTGCCGCTGTTGTTTGACTGGTATTTTCGGGAGGGGTGAGGGTAGAAGGGCAAATATTTAACTGACTATTATAGGCGAAATACAAATATAAAAAGCACGGTTTTGCAAAACGGCATCTATTGAACGCGTGAAAGAACAGGATTATGAATTAAGGCCGGGCCGATATGTAGGCTTGCCGGACGAATATGATGAATTTGTTTTTGCAAAACTGTTTACAAGCCTGAATGCGGAATTCTAAGAGCAGTTGAAAGAGGAGACAGAGTTAAACAAAGCGAGAGTACAGAACCCGGCTAAAGTGAAACTTGATAATAGGAGGATTTAACCTTGGCGAAGAACCAGATTCATAGGATACTCAGTGTGCTAAACCTTTTATGATTGAGTATCTTACTAACAACCAAATACATATCATAAAATCAGTTAGAATGAGTGAACAGGATATTCGCTGGAAACAGAGGGCACAGAATTATGAACAGGCGTTTCTCCGGCTGAAAGAGGCTATGGAGATGGAAGAACTGAATGAACTGGAAAGAAACGGCCTGATCCAGCGTTTCGAATTTACTATAGAGCTGGCGTGGAAAGTGCTGAAGGATTACCTGGAGCATAAAGGGTTTGAATTCAAACCTACGCCCAAAGACAGCATCCGTCTGGCACAGCAGAGTAAGTTTATTGATTATGCCCAAGAGCTGCTGGATGGACTGGAAATCCGAAATGAACTGTCGCATGATTATAGTGGTGAGAAGTTTGAAACCCGTGAACAGCAGCTGAGGGATGAAACCTGGCCTGCACTTGAAAAACTTTACCGATTTTTTGTGAGTGAAGGCGGTACACAACATAAAGACCTGTTTAATGGCTGAAAAACGAAGAAACCGATACGGTCTTACGGAAAGAGATATGAACACATTTCGGTCTGTTTTTAAAAACTATCCAGAAGTGAAAAGAGTGCATGTTTTCGGCAGCCGGGCAAAAGGGAATTATCATTTGGGCAGCGATGTGGACCTTGCGGTGATGAATAAGGGAGTCGCAGTTAATAAACTGGACCAGATAAAAGCAGATTTCGAAGAAAGCAGCTTGCCATACGTTGTAGATTTAGTGGATTTTACACGTCTGGATAAGCAGGTATTTATTGATCATATAAACCGTGTCGGGGTGCCATTTTATACACGGGATGAAGAAATTGAGGTATTATGAAAGGCCTCATGCATTTCTATACAACATGGATCTGACGAAAAAGTGTTAAAATTTGAATTGCGAAAGGATGACATGAAATATGAAGAAAAAAGATCTCATTGAAGATGCTGAGTATGGTTTGGATTCGAGATATGAATCAGAGAAAGAGCGCAAATCGGAGGCGACAGCTTTAATGGAAGCTCGTTTGAACAGAATGAAGAATCTGTCGAGAGATCAAATTATTCGGGCTAAGCTTGTGCAGTTAAAACTAAGGCTGGAGACCAAAGATTGAAAAGCACATGAACTTTAGTGGATCAATTGATGAATGAAAAAAAGTTTGGAAATCTGTTTATGAACAAGTGATGATTTAGTGACTCTAAAAAAGAGAAGCCCCACATTGGATTACCACACATAATCTTCATTTATTGACGGAAGAAAATCGCCGCGCTGCATAAGGCCTGGCAGGATCGAACCGAAAATTTATGATCATCTTTCTCTGGCTTCTGCTGGTTGTAGCCGTTATCGTATGGCTGACTGCCCGCTGGAACGTGCATCCGTTCCTGGCGCTTCTGTTTGGGGCGATCGGGATGGGATTCTTGGCGAGATTGGAAACCGTGGTGCTGATCGAAAGTATTGGGGATGGGTTTGGGTCCACGCTCCGGAGTATCGGTATTGTGATAGCGGCCGGCGCTATTATCGGGGAGTACCTCGATCGGAGCGGCGGGGCAAAAGTGCTGGCCAATAATATCCTTGAAAAAGTGGGAGAGAAGAACTCGCCGCTCTCCATGAGTCTGACCGGCTACATTGTGTCTATTCCAGTTTTTTGTGACTCGGGATTTATCGTGCTTTCGGCTCTGAACAAAGCGATCGCTAAACGGACAAAAATCTCGCTGACGGTGCTTGCCGTAGCACTGGCTTCAGGGCTTTATGCCACGCATGTGTTTGTACCGCCCACACCGGGGCCGCTTGCCGCTGCGGCAACTCTCGGAGCAGATATCGGAACAGTGCTGATTTTGGGACTGATAGTATCGGTGCCGGTTATGGCCGCCGCCCTGATCTGGGCTACCCTATTTTGCGGAAGATATCGCGTGGAGTACGATATGACGGAAGCGGAGAGTGAAATCGTACACCCGCTGCCCTCGTTCAAAGCTGCAGTTGCACCCATCCTGATGCCGATTGTGCTGATCGCTTTTAAATCAATTGCCGAATATCCAACCGCCCCGCTTGGTGAGGGAGTTGTATTCAGTACCCTGGTCTTCCTGGGTGATCCGATCATCGCTCTTCTGATTGGCGTGGGTTTTGCCCTGCTGATGGTGACCGGAAGCCGTAAAAAAATTCAGAATCTTTGGCTTGAGGAGGGGTTAAAGAAGGCCGGAATTATCATCCTGATAACCGGTGCCGGCGGCGCGTTTGGCGCTGTGCTGAGAGAGACCGATCTCGGTGAATTTGCGGCACAGTTTGCCACAGCGGGCGGATTGGGCGTATTGATTCCGTTCCTGATAGCCGCATTTCTGAAAACAGCCCAGGGATCGTCTACGGTGGCCATCATTACGGCGGCGGCAATTTGCGCCCCGCTGGTTGAACCTCTCGGACTCGACTCCACAAACGGTCTTGCGCTGACGGTGCTCGCCATCGGGGCAGGCTCACTCACCGTATCGCACGTAAACGACAGCTACTTCTGGGTAGTCGCTAAGTTCTCAGAAATGGATACGTCAACGGCACTCAAAACCCACACCATCGCCACACTTATTATGGGTATAACCGGGCTGATTGTGATTCAGGTGCTGGCGTGGATTATATTGTGATGTACTCTTGTTAGCATCGCCGGCCCGCAAATAATTGAAAAAAGCACGAATGAGGCAGCGAAGCTATGTGTTAGTTTAAATAATTGATATCAAAAATCAATGACAATGACCTACTCACTGAATCGGAAGAAATTATTTTTAACGCTTTTCTTAACAATCGGTTTAACATACATGGCGTTCGGCCATGTGAAATGGTTCAGTGATTTTAGTTTTGACGATCAGCCCCTGACTCTCTCAGAGGCGGTTGGACCGCTATTTATCTTTTTTGCGCTGCTCAGTATGGCTGTCATCGCATTTATGGTGCTGATGGATGAGAAGCTGAATAACTGGCCGCTCTATAACCATATTGATGAGTGGCTGAAAAGCAAGAAAGAGAACAGCCTTCTGATCATGAGAATTGTAACGGGCGCTACCCTGCTGCTTTCCTGGCAGGGAGATGCTATCCTGGTGCCTGAACTGCCTGTTACTGCAGAGTGGGTTGGCTGGGCACAGTTTGTGCTGGCTTTCATGTTGCTTTTTGACGGGCTGGTGAAGTATTCAGGTGCAGGCCTGGTGCTTCTATACCTGTTTGGGATTTTTCAGTATGGTATGTTTCACATGCTGGATCATCTTCTGTTTGCCGGCGCGGGTTATTTTCTGATGGTGAGTGGATCAGGGAACAGGAAAATACGGGAGTCGAGGCTTCCGGCGCTTTACGCAACCGTTGGATTTTCACTTTGCTGGCTTGCCATCGAAAAGATTATCTATCCGCAGTGGGCGCTTTACATCCTGGAGCAGAATCCGCAATTGACTCTCGGGCTGGATATCGAATTTTTCCTGATGGGAGCTGCATTTGTTGAATTTGCCCTTGGGTATCTGCTTATTATTTGTCTCCTGCAGCGGCCGCTTGCGCTGGTAATTACGCTTGTTTTCTTCTCAACAACCCTGATCTTTGGTAAAGTGGAGGTGATTGGTCATACTCTTGCCCACGGGGCTCTTATTGTATTTCTGCTTGAAGGCGGCGGAAGCGTGTACAAGGAGCCTATTCGTTTTCATAAAAAACTGAGCCTGAGAGCCGCTTTTGGTGCCGTAAACTTTCTGTTACTGCTGGGAGTGCTGATGTTTGCATACACGCAGAGCGCGTGGCACCTGTACGAAACCCGCAGCGGTCCGGTTGGTGAAGAGATGGCGATGATTGACGCGGGTGAGATGGATGATATCCCAACGGTTACCCTGCACGTTACTGAAGACCGAATGTCTGGCTGGAACCTCCGGGTTGAGACGGAAAACTTCACCTTTGCTCCTGAGTCCGTCGGGCTGCCGCATGAACCGGGAGAAGGCCATGCCCATCTCTATATAAATGGCAGAAAAGCGGATCGCATCTACGCGGGCTGGCACCATCTTGATTATCTGCCTGTGGGCGAACACACGCTGAGGGTAACCCTGAATGCAAATACCCACGAGGAGTACGCGCTGGACGGTACCGTTATATCAGATGAAGTGACGGTATCCGTGGAAGCTTATTAACCCGGGTGTTACAAAATCTCCTCCGGATCAGGGAATAAGGGCTCAATGAGATACAAGGTTAATTCTGGAAGGATCACAGTTTAGCTTAATGTTAAACTCTGTCCCCTCGTTCACTATGCTCTCAACCTCTATCGTGCCGCCCATGCTCTCTACCTGATTTTTTGTGATGTAGAGGCCGATTCCCTTGGAGTCGTCATTATTGTGGAAGGTGTTGTACATACCGAAAAGCTTATCCCCGTGTTTATTCAGATCAACACCAATACCGTTATCGCTTATTACCAGCTCAGGAAATTTTTCGTTCGTTTTAAGGCTCACCTTAATCACCGGAGGCCTGTCGGGATGCCGGTACTTAATTGCGTTTGATATCAGGTTCAGCAGGATACTCTCCAGGTAGGCGGGATTGTAGTCCAGTTCAAAGTCCTCAGGAATCGAAGTATCAAACGTAACATTATTAATGATAATGTCCGTGGATAGAATTTCCTTGATCTTCAGGAAGTAGTCATACACGTTTACCTTGCACACACTTTTTGATGTGCCGGCTTGCTGATCTATGATTTTATTCAGATCGTTTATGGCTTCGTTTAACCTGTTTGATGCCATATTGAGGTAGTTCAGCAGTTGAAGTCTTTCTTCTTCGGAATTTTCTGATTCGTACAGTGAGAGCAGCGAAGAGATATTTCCGGCATGATTTCTGAGATTATGGGATACAATATGGGCAAAGTTGAGCAGTCGGCTGTTCTGATCACTTACAATATTGAGTGTTTCATGAAGCTCAACTTCCTGTTTCTTTTTCTCTGTAACGTCGCTGATATATCCATTCCAGATCACGCTGTTATCCGGCTGTTTTTCCGGCCTGGCGCGGCCCCGCAGCCACCGAACACCATTGGCCGGAAGAACTACCCGGTAGTCGAGCTCCCAGGGCTCAAGTGTATGAAACGATTTGTTTATTGATTTTACAACCAGGTCGAGATCTTCTGGGTGAATGCGTTCAATAGCTTTTGAAGCGTCGTGGCGGATATCCTCAGGCGATACCTCATAGACGGAATGAATCGCTGAACTTGCAAACGGGAAACAGGCTGCGCCATCGGGAAACTGCTGAAACTGGTAGATCGCTCCCGGAACTTGTTCAGAGAGTTTTGTCAGAGTTTCGTCGCTTTCGCGAAGCTTCTTTTCAGCCAGTTTTCTTACGGTTATATCAGAAACTGCAACCAGCACACTCTCAATTTCACCATCTTTGCTGCGAAGAGGCGTGTAGTACGCCTGTGCCCACCCTTTCTTTCCGGTTGTAGCGATCTCGTAGTAGTAGTCGTTAGATTTAACGGTTTCACCACTCATCGCTTTTCGGAAGGTGGCAATCAGCTTTTCATGATTCACGTGACTGAACAGGTCAAACGGTTTTTTCCCCAGTACCTCACCGGAGCTCATTCCGCTGATACTCTCCATCATGGAGTTCCAGTAGATATACTCATAGCTGGAGTTTACGACGTAGATTCCTTCTGATGTGTTATTTAAAATCTGATCGAAAAAGTTATGCGTCTCTTTTAGCTTTAGCTCCGCAGTTTTGCGCTCGGTTATATCGCGCATGATACCTTCAACTGCGACAATTTCATCTGCGTCATTTCTTACAATTTTGGCACTTACAGACGTATACATCAGTTTATTTCCGGCATTGGCAAGCCGGACTTCAAAATCTGTAACAATGCCCTTATTTTTAAGCTTCTCAATCAGCTTTTCCCGGTCTTTTTGATAGTAATAGAAATTGGATACGGGATTCCCGATAATCTCTTCCCGCTTATATCCTGAATAGCCTTCAATTGAGGGACTGATCTCCGTTACAATACCCAATCGATTGGTACGATAATACACATCCTGGATATTTTCGAATATGGACCTGTACTTCTTTTCGCTCTCTTTGAGCGCCTGCTCAGCCTTAATATGGGTTGTAATATCTTTTGTGATGCCAAACGTGCCAATAATCTTGCTGTTCTTATCGTAGAGAGGGAGTTTTGTGGTAGAAGCCCAAAGCGTGACGGGCGGATTGCCGGGCTGTACCTCCTCCTCGATTTTCTCTACGATGGGCTTCCCGGTCTCAAGGATCCGCTGTTCATCACGAAATGCCGGTTCAGCGTGGGATTTGTCAAAGAAGTCGTAATCGGTTTTCCCCACAGCCTCTTCAGGGTCGGAGAGCCCGAACTTTTTTGCACACTCTGAGCTGATCTTGATAAACCGGCTTTTGTCATCCTTAAAAAAGATACTGTAAGGCAGCCGGCCCATAAGAAGGTCGAGGAAGTAGGAATCGTTAATTATGGAGGCGACATTCGAAGATTTTACCGGTATAAAACTAACGCAGCCTGAGACAATGGTTGGTTTTCCTGAATCGAAGCTGAGGGTTTCACCACTCCACTTCAGCCTGGTAATATTTCCTGCCGGTGTATTTAAAGTAACTTCAAAATTCAGTTCATTTTTTCCTTCGTGCAGGAGAAAATTGTCAAATGCTCTCTTAACAGTCTCTTTTTCCTTGTCCTGAAAAAAATCTAAAAGTCTGTTAAGGGAAATGATATTTCGTTTCCGGTTCAGATTCAGGAAAGAATAGAAACCCCACCCCATGTTGATGGTATCGTCTGGAATATTCCAGATCCAGTGAGCACTTTCCGGTCTGTTGTCCAATTCTTTGGCGGGTATTGTCATAAATTTTATGCAAATAGATATTTACCAAAGTAGATTAGCGCAATTACTGTGCCATAAATAGTTTAGCTGTATATTTTTATCGGGTAAACAGGCCGGATTCTTTAGCTAAGTTCCGGAGTTTTTAATACTCACGCACTCTTTCCAGAGTATCAACGGGAGGATTGTTTGACAAAGTATCTCCGATAGCGACAGAATCCGGTATCGATTCAGTTTGGACTGTATCGGTTGTGTCTGACTCCGTATGAAGTAAAGTGTCAGTGAGGGATGTATCAGGACTGAATTCAGAAAATTCCGGCTCTTCGATTGCAGCAGTTTCTGGCTCGGGCTCAACATAAGCTATTCCGCTGAGCTGGGTCATCTGGCGAAGAATCCACCCGCTGCGCTCTTCTGCGTAGGGAGAGGGCGGATTGACCCGCATCCGTTTTGGGCTGGGTAGCACTGCGGCAAGCCGGGCAGACATTTCGGGATCGAGAGATGAGGCTTCAATATCATAAAAAACTTCCGCCGCTTTTCCGATACCAAACACCCCGGGGCCAAATTCGGCAATGTTCAGGTAGATCTCCATGATGCGCTCCTTTGGCCAGAAAAACTCAATTAATACGGTAAAACCCGCTTCAATTCCTTTTCGAAAAAACGACTGTGCCGGTGACAGAAACAGATTTTTTGCAACCTGCTGAGAGATCGTGCTTGCACCCCGAACACGTTTTCCCTGCTGACGCTCATCCCACGCTTCCCGAATGGACTCCGTATCGAATCCGCGATGCTCATAGAAAAGCTGATCTTCCGAAGCGATCACCGCCCATTTCATATGTTCGGGAATGTCATCGGCGGTAACCCAATAGTCGGTTAAGCTGTATCGCTCCGTACCCAACTCATCCCAGTTTTCCTGGTAGGTGAAGCTTGTAACAGATGGATTGACCCATCGCAGTGCAAAAAC
>CAZKIZ010000004.1:11422-25395 GCA_964552935.1 uncultured Rhodohalobacter sp.
CCGGTCATCAGGTAGGTATCAAACCACTGCAGCATTCGGTGTGAATAATCAAACCTCGAAGATGCGCGGGTGTTACCGTGACCTTCACCGGGGTACCAGACCAGGCGAACGGGCACATCCGGCTTTCGTACTTTCAGGTGCCGGTAGAGCTCGAGAGACTGTGCCGGGTGCACGCGCGTATCTTCTGCACCGTGCATGATCAGAATGGGCGTTTCTGCGCGGTCCACCCAGTAGATCGGGCTGCGCTTCAGGTAGTCCATCCACTTGGCATCTGATTCCCACATCCGCTCGCGTGAGTGAACCAGGTAGAGTTCGTCCGGAATATCGCTGGTTCCCCACTTGCTCAGGTTGTTGCTGATGCCCACAAACATTACGGATGCGGCAAACCGGTCGGAGTAGTAGGTGCTCATCCACGCGGATGCGTACCCGCCGTAGGAGCCGCCGGTCACGCCAATTCTATCGGGATCTGCTACGCCCTGGTCAATGAGGTAATCTACACCATCCACAATGTCGTCGAACTCTTTGCCGGCAAGATCGGCCTGGCTGCTAAAGATAAACTCAATGCCGCGCCCGGTGCTGCCGCGATAGTTAGGATAGAAAACTCCGTACCCTTTTGCTGCCGCCATCTGGCCTGGAATTTGGTATCCGGTAAGCCATCCATTGCTGTAGTGCGCTTCAGGTCCGCCGTGTACCATTGTGATGACGGGAATACGATCTCCCTGGCTGTAGCCAACCGGGTAGATCATGATGCCGTCGATATCAAACTCTCCGTCGCGGGCGGTGTAGCTGATCACTTCCTGGCGCCCCAGCTCCACATCCTCGAGCCACTCGTTGTGATTGGTCATTTTTTGCGGCTGAGCATTTCGGCCGGTTCGGCGCACAAACAGTTCTGACGGATGCTGCGGACTGCTGGCGTTGAAGGAGATCACGCCATTTGCTGAGCGTGAAAATGAGCTGATGGCGTGTTCGGGTGAGCGGAAAATCGTCTGCTTATTGGACCCGTTGGGACGAATGGAACCAATTACAGATGCGGTGCTTTCGCTGGCAAGAAAATGGATTTCATTGTTTGTGCTCCACTTAATTTGTTCATATTTGCCTTCAAAATCCTCATCAATAATTTGCGGTGTACCGCCATCAGCCGAAACGATCAGAATGCGTCCGTCAATCGGATCGTGAATGTTTGCGCCGGCACGGATGGCGAGTCGCTGACCGTTTGGGCTCCATTCTATCTGACCAAGTTTACCCTCGTTGTTTACTTCTGCGGTAACTTCGCGGCTTCTGTAATCTACGATGTAGATGCTCTGCGCCATGAACGAATCATCCACGCCGGGAGTCGGGGCTGCCGAAAGCGCAATTTTGCTGCCATCCGGGCTCCACTTCATCTGGTATACGGTTCCGTCAACCTGGATTTTATGAGGTTCATGATTTTCGCGGGATACGTTTGTGATGTAGGCAGGCCGCTGCGGGCGGTTTTCTTCATACACATCAGCTGTATATGGGAGGGGAGAATCGGAGCTCTCGGCGTTATAAAAGGATGAGAACACAATATGGTTTCCATCATTATGCCACTGATAGTCCGATATGTTTCTCTCGAATGAGAAGATTTTCACTGCTTCACCGCCATCTAGCGGGAGCTCATAAAGAGATCGGGTGGCGTCGCCTGACCGGCTGGTCAGAAACGTTATGCTGTTGTGGCCGGGACGGAACTGAAGGCTTCCAATGCCGCTGACTGAATAGTAAGGTTTTGAATCACCGGTCTCTACATTTAAAACATGAAGCTCCGTACGATTTGGAGCGTTTTCTTCATACGGATCGGCAGGAATGCTAACGGTATAAGCAACCATGTTTCCGTCATCAGAAATGGTGGTGCTGGTTACGCTTTGGGTTTTTGCAACGTGCTCAGGCGTGACACCCTGTGCAAAAACGAATGGAACTGCAACGAATAGTAAGAGAGCTGCAGTAATGACTCTGCGCATGCAGCGTTTGTCTGTTCTGTTCATCATAGGAGTTGTTTTGTTTAATGGAAGTGTTAAATAGTTTGACAAATAATCGTAAGAAATCGGTTTTTTACCAAACGGCAGAACCGCTGTTGGTAACATAAAGATAATTAGCCTTTTAATGTCAGAGTTCATTATTTAAGTGAGAATAATATTTTAGACAAATAAGATTTACGTTTTATCTTTGCCGGTACCCAATACCCGATACTCAATACCAACCGGGTCTCGTTTAATGTGAGCATCCTGTTTGTTTCCTTCATTCATAGATTTCGAATAAAATTAAAAATAGTCTGCCATGAGCAATAACAATTTTTCCCGACGCGATTTTCTGAAAACCGGAGCACTATCCACATTCGCACTTGGAGGCGGCCTGATTGGCAGGTCCGCCGATACTAAAAAGAAGATTAAAAGCCGGGTTGGCGATGCCAAAAACGTAATATTTTTGGTTGTAGATGGTATGAGTGCGGGAACTATGGCAGTAGCTGATTTGATGAAACAGGAGCAGTATGGCGACAAAACAAACTGGGTGAAGCTCTATGAATCCGATCGCGAATACCATCGCGGGCTGATGGATATGGCGTCGTTAAATTCAACGGTTACAGGATCTGCTTCAGCAGCATCGTCCTGGGGAAGCGGTCACAGAATTAATAATGGCGCTTTGAACTGGGGCCCGAATGATGAGCAGTATAAAACGATCTGCGAAATTTTTAGGGATGCCGGAAAAGGAACAGGCCTTGTTACAACCACACGCCTCACACACGCTACTCCATCCGGGTTTGGAATCAATATGCCGTCGCGCGGTATGGAAGATGATATTGCGAAACAGTACTCCGAGCGGAATTACGACGTACTGATGGGCGGCGGTGACCGCCACTTCAGGGCAGACCGGCGCTCTGATGGCGATGATCTTTACTCTGTATTTGAGAGCAACGGCTACACGGTTGTAAAAACCAAGCCGGAACTAAACCGTGCCACACGAAACAGCAAGCTTCTGGGAATTTTTTACGATTCCCATCTGCCGTACACGGTTGATCACAATACGCTTTCAGATCTTCAGGAAAATGTTCCTACACTGGCCGAGATGTCTAAAGCTGCACTGGAGCGTCTGAATCAAAATGAAAACGGATTTATCCTGCAGATTGAAGGTGGCCGGGTTGATCACGCCGCACACGGTAACTGCCCATCAGGACTTGTGTACGATCAAATTGCTTTTGATGACGCCATCAAAGAGGTAATGGACTTTACCGACGGGCGGGACGACACACTTGTGATTGTGACCACCGACCACGGAAATGCAAATCCCGGCCTGAGCGGTCTTGGAAGCGGGTATGGAGATTCTCCCGGCATGATGGCCACGCTGAGTGATTACAAGCACAGCTTTGAGTGGATGTACGGTGAGCTTGGATTTCACTGGTCAGATGACTCTCTTGAAGGCGTAACGGTGAAGAAGATTAAAGATCTGTTTGAATACGCCACCAGCACCCAGATTACTAACGAAGAAGCGATTATGGTGAAACGATCGTTCCAGGGGCAATTTCGGTCTCCCTTCAGAAATCGCCAGTCACCTGCAGGGGTGATGTCAGGCGTTCTGGCCAACTACAACGGAATCAATTTTATCAGCACCAGTCACACCGCAGATTATGTGGAGATTGCCGCATGGGGACCGGGCAGCGATCGAATTCCTGCGTTTGTAAGAAACACAGCTCTGTTTGACCTGATGGTGGATATGGCTGATGTACGGTCTTATGCGGAAGGGTGATTTTAGGTAATTAGTTTATTAGTAAATAAGGTTATTGGTTATTGGGTGATTTTTTAAATAAGCATCTAAAATCTACACCTGATAACTAATAACTAATCAACTAATAACTAATCTACCATTAACCAACCCTACTAATAACTACTTCTCCGCTACTTTTTCGCGGGCGCTGCGCATCATGCGTGTGAGCTCAGTTACGCCAAGGTAGCCGCGGCGGCGATCAATGACGTTGCCGTCTGCATCCATAATCACTGTAAATGGAAATGCGGTAAGGCCCATCTTGTTTGCAAAAGCCGATTCTGTCATCTCCTCTCCCATGAATGTGATTTTGTTATCTGAATTGCCGTTGATTTTTACGGGGTGAAAATCACGATCGATGACGGCACGGGTTGATGGAGCTGGATACACATCCCGGTTCATAGCCCGGCAAAACTGGCATCCTACTTCAAAAATATCGATCACAAGCAGCCGGCCATCGATTTCAGCTTTGCTCATTGCCTCTTCGATGGGGATCCAGTCCGGAGCATTTTCAATCTCCTCCGGTGTTACCTGGTTAAATGCGTTGTAGATAAAGACCCCAAGGAAGGTCACAATAAATGCAGTAATGATCATAGATCGCTTCATGATCGTATGTTTAGACGGTTAAAAATGGATTCAAAATAGTTGATGCTTCAACGGTTTAAAATACAAATTTATTTGCCCCAAATGCGATTCCAGTATAGCCGAAGATTTCTGCTTCGAACGTCGAAAGAAGGGAGTGATTGTTCAAAAGTATGAGCATTTCCATCATCATCAAAAATTAGCTTGTTGCCCCATACAAAATCGCCCTCTTCAGTTACCCAAAAGTCATCGCGACCAAAGCGCAGATCGTAGAGAATAATATCACCCTCTTCTGTTTCTTCTGATGAGTAGTACCCGCGCGAAAACCACATAAGAGCTTCATAAGCTCGATCACCCTCAAAGGGTTCAATTAAATGCGTATTTCGAGGGATGGGGTTGAACTCCAGGTCCGCAGATGAATCAAATATTGAATAGAGTGAGTGGTAAACGGTGTCCTGTTTAATAATGTATCCGTTCCACAAGAATGTAGATGGACCGTTCGGGGATGTTTTAACCTGCTCGTAATATCCGTATTGATTTTTGAACGACTCCTGGAAAACAGTGTGGACATGCGATTTAATACCCAGTGCTGTGAGCATGTAGAGAGAAGCGATAATCAGGCCGGCCCGGTTTAAAATTGCGCCGGTGTTGCTCTTTCTTTTTAGAATGAGCGCACAAAGCAGTCCTGTAAAAAGCGGGGTGGTAAACAGCGGATCTATAATGAATATAGAGTCCGTCGTGACCGGATAGTTTGTAAAGGGCTGAAAAGCCTGCGTGCCATAGGTTGTTGGGATATCAATCAGAATATGGGTGAATAAAACCCAGAAGGAGAGATTCGCCCAGGGCCTCCATCCAATTTCCAGCTGATGATGAATCTTGTCAATCAGCCAACCAAAAAAGGGCGAGGCGGCAAGTGCAAAAAAAAACGAGTGCGTGATATTGCGGTGGAAGTAGAGTTCATTAACGGAATCAACAAATGGGTTGATCAGAATGTCTAAATCGGGAAATGTTCCCAGCACGGCACCCCAGGCGGCTGCCCGGTAGCCGGTCTTCTTTCCAAGTAAAGCTTCGCCAACGGCAGCACCGAGAGTTCCCTGAGTAATTGAATCCATGAAATTTATAATCTATTTACAAACGTAAGAGAACAGTTTATTGCCGGGGTGTGTTGTCCGTTAACATTTAGTGAGATAGTGAGAAAATGAAATATGAGGTTCTTTTAAAAGCTTTAACACTTGGTTGATATACTTTAACACAGCATATAGGCTGCGATGCCGATAAACTCGTTATCTTGTTGTTCAATTGACAGTAAAAAAATACTATGAAAAAAATATTTGCTACAACTACAATACTTGCACTCTTTTTGTTCGCAGCCTGCTCAGGAGAGAGCGATAATTCAGGCAACAGAGGCAATGTTGTAATCCCGTCTGTGGAAGCCGTTCAGGCACAATTTGGCTCCCTGCCACTTGAAGAGAGATTAAGCGGGAGCGTGCGTTCCCAGCAGCAAGTGGAAATTTATCCGCGTATATCGGCTCCGATTGAAGAGATTTATGTTCAGAATGGCGATCAGGTAGAGCGGGGTGATCCGCTTTTGAAATTAAGAGACCGCGAGTATGCAGAGCGACTGCGGCAGGCGGAGGCTAACTTGAGAATCAACAGGGCGCAGGAGAAGCAGGCGCTTGCTAGCCTCAATGAAGCGGAATCGCAACTTCGACGCCAGCAAATTCTTGCCGACAGAGAGCTTAGCAGTGAAATTGAAATGGAAAGGCTTCAGGCGCAGATGCAGTCAGCCGAAGCTAATTATGAGCTGGCACTTGCCCAGGTTGAGCAGGCTGAATCGAACGTGGCCGAGCAGCAAGAGCTGCTGGACCAGACCGTGATTCGTTCACCCATTAATGGAACGGTGGGGCAGAGAAATGCAAACATAGGGATGCAGGCGAATAATAATACGCGACTGTTTAGCGTGGGCGATCTAAACGATGCTAAAATTACCGTTAATCTTACTGAGCGGATGCTGTCGTACATTCAAATTGGGCAGTCCGTTCAGGTGCGATCTGAGAATATGGGCGATCGCCTGCTGGAAGGGGCTGTCTCAAGGATATCGCCATTTTTGGGAGCTGGCAATTTCAGTACCGAGGCCGAAATTGATATTGAGAACACAAGAGACCTGCTGATTCCCGGTATGTTTGTGACCGTGGATATTTTCTACGGAGAAAGTGAACAGGCTACAATCATTCCCCTGAGTGCGATCTACCGACATCCGAGAACCGGCGAGACGGGCGTATTTATAGCATCTGATTTTGGATCTGAAACAGAACCTGTGGAACAGGTAGACAGCAAAAATCCGCCGCCACTGAGCGAGCCGACTGCTGTTGAATTTGTAGCTATTGATGTGATTGCGCAGGGCCGGGAGTCAGCCGGCGTTGCGGGGATTCAAAGCGGCGACTGGGTGGTTACTGTCGGGCAGAATATGCTGATCAATAATGAGGCGGGTACCGCTCGAATTCGCGCTGTTTCCTGGAACAGAATCCTGGATATGCAAAAGATGCAGCCACAGGATTTGCTGCGGGATATCATGAACGAACGGGTTGCTGACCGCGCCTCAGAAAATCAATCAACTCAGTCGTAGGAATATACCATGGGATTAACAGAGACATCCGTAAAACGTCCCATTGCCACGGCAATGGTCTATCTGATTGTTATTGTTCTGGGTATCACCGGCTTCAGGTATCTGCCGGTAGATCTGCTTCCGCCAATTGAGTACCCGAGACTCTCCGTTTCGGTGAACTACCCTAATGTGGGTCCTGAAGAGATTGAGACGATCATAACCGATCAGCTAGAAAATGCTCTTGCCGGAGTTGCAAATCTTGAAGAGGTAACGTCTACTTCATCAGAAGGGCAGGGGCGTGTAAATCTGAACTTCTCAAGGAACACGAATCTCGATGAGGCGGCCAATGATGTTCGCGCAGCACTCGACAGGGTGAGGCGAAACTTACCGGAAGAGGCCGACCCGCCCAGGGTTCGGAAATTTGATCCAAACGATTCACCCATCGTAATTGTAGGGGCGCGCTCCACCCGGCAGCTTGATGAGCTGACCCGGATACTTGAACGCGATATTTCGAAACGGCTTGAACAGATTCCCGGCGTAGGTTCTATTGATGTTTGGGGAGGGGTGTATCGGGAAATTCGCGTTGATCTGAAACGAGACAGGCTCAACGCCAGCGGATTAACGGCCCAGGATGTTCGAAACGCCATTGTTGCTGAAAACAATACGTTGCCGGGAGGGAACGTGCGCGATGGATTCAGCGAGCTATATGTGAGAACGCTGGGCGAGTACACCAATATCAGCCAGATTGCGGAGACCATTATCACAACGGTTGATGAAAAACCGATTCGGGTGCGTGATGTTGCCGAGGTGGTAGATTCCTACCAGGATATTGGCCGCCTTGTAAGCATAAACGAAGAGCCGATGGTGCGGATGGGGATCCGAAAACAGACCGGTGCCAATACCGTTGAAGTGTCGGCCGGAATTGAGCGGGAACTGGATCGCATCAATTCGGAAAGGGATGATGTTAATTTGATGATCGTCACCAATCAGAGCGACTTCATTCAAAATTCTATCGATAATGTGCAGCAGTCAGCCGTTTGGGGGGCGCTGCTCGCAATATTTGTGCTCTACCTGTTTTTACGAAACGGCTCCACCACATTTATTATCTCACTGGCCATACCTGTGTCGATTATCGCCACATTTGGTCTGCTCTATTTCACGGGGCTGACGCTCAATCAAATGAGTTTCGGGGGGCTCGCTCTTGGTGTGGGTCTCATTGTTGATAACGCCATTGTGGTGCTTGAAAACATTGTGCGGCTCAGAAATAACGGGAAATCACTGAAAGAGAGTGCGCTGGTGGGAACCAGTGAAGTATCGGGTGCTATTGTGGCATCAACGCTAACCACATCGGTAATCTTTTTGCCGGTTGTGTTTATGCAGACCATTACCGGAACCCTGTTCCAGGAGCTGGCACTGGTTGTGGTATTTGCTCTGCTCTGCTCCCTTTTTGTGGCTCTGACTCTGGTCCCGATGCTTGCAAGCAAGTTTATGACGATCAAAACAAATGACGAGATTACTGAAAAAGATAAAGGCAGATTTCAGCGATATTTTGAGAAGATTGAAGACCGGTACAGCGTACTGCTAAAATCAGCCATCCGAAGAAAAGCCGTTGTCTTTGGCGTCACAATTCTGCTGATGGGCGGCGCTGTTTACGGCTGGGGATATATCTCAACAGAACTTGCTCCTCAAACGGAAGCGGACGAGTTGAGGGTTGATTTCTACCTGTCAGACGGCATGAACATAGCCGTTGCCAACCAATATCTCGAAGAGCTTAAGGAGCGGGTTACCGCTATTGTGCCGATGGACCAGGTGAAGTATATGACAACTGAGGTGCGCAACGGACGTGCACAAGTTGAGATGACGATGGTAGATCAAAGCGAGCGAAATATCAGCATTTACGACCTCGCGGATGAACTTCGGGACAGGATTGAGGGGACCATACCGGGTGGCTCATTTCGTGTCAGGGCGCAGTCGGGCCTCTGGATATTGAGGCGGATTTTTGGTTCCGGTGGTGATGAGGCCGTTCAGGTTCAGTTGAGAGGCTACGACCTGGAGCGTGCAGACGTCATCGCAGATGAGATTGTAAGCAGAATGGAGCGCGTGCCGGCCGTAAGAGGCGCTCGATCTGACCGCCAGGAAGGGCGTCCTGAGCAGAATATTGTGTTTGATCGTGAAAAAATTGCGGAGTTAGGATTAACAGGCCGCGACATCGCCCAGGCGATACAGGCCAACGTTGGCGGTACGCGGGCCGGCGTGTTTCGTGAGGATGGCGATGAATTTGATATAACGGTTCGTCTTCGCGAAAGCGATAGAATGAGCACGCTCGATCTTGACAACATATCAGTGCGAACCGCAACCGGAATGACCGTGCCTGTATCGACGGTGATTAAACAGGAATCGGCGCGCGGACCGGTTAGTATCAACAAAATAAACGGACAGCGGGTCACCTACATTACCGCGAACCTCGAAAGCGGGGCAACGCTTGGTGAAGCTGTGAGTGCTATTCAGACGGAGCTGTCAACGCTTGCGCTCCCGGCAGGATTTTCGATTGTGTACGGAGGTGAATACGAAGAGCAGCAGCGCGCGCAGATGGACTACCTGATATCCATCTTTATGGCCTTCATATTGATCTATATGGTGATGGCGGCGCAGTTCGAAAGATTTCTTGATCCGCTTATTGTGATGTTTGCCGTACCTGTGGCTATCGTGGGAGTTATTCCAACGATGCTGCTAACGGGCACCACATTTAACATGCAGAGCATCATGGGGCTGATTATGCTGATCGGTATAGTGGTGAATAACGCGATTGTGCTGGTGGATTATATCAATCTGATGAGGCGCGATAAGAACCTGAGCGTGTACGAAGCGGTTGTGCAGTCCGGTAAGTTGAGACTGCGCCCGATTCTTATGACTACGCTTACAACGGTTTTGGGACTTCTGCCACTCTCCTTTGGGTGGGGCGCAGGTGGAGAAATCCAGGCGTCGCTCGCAAGAGTGGTTATCGGCGGCCTGACGGCTTCAACGCTCATTACCCTGGTACTGATACCGGTTGTATATATAACTGCAGACAACATTAAAGTGTTTGTGGCTGAGAAAAAAGCAGCGTTCTTATCATCGCAGGAAGTTGCTCCCGAGGCTGCCGCAGCTCCATAACAGAGTAGTCAGCCCTGGTTTGTTACTTTTTAATAACCATGAGTAATTGGGAGGTCTTCAGACTTCTCCTAATTCCTTTTGGGTTATATAAAACCTGTGGAAATCACATCAAACTTTATATTCGATAGCATTTTTACTTTTAGGTGCAACTCCTTCAGTTAAAAACTGAATCATCAAAGTATTTAGGGAAACCCCTTCATCTTCAGCCATGTCTGCTAAACGGGCATGTAGAGATTTAGGTAATCGAACTCTCATTTGACCACTATACTCTTTAGTAAGTTTTGGCTTTGGTAAACCTTTTCCTTCTTCTTCATAAGATTCAATAAATAATTCTAAAGCAATTTCAGCCTCTCGAATGGCTTCTACCGGAGTTTCACCAAATGCAGATAAACCTGGGAATTCAGGGCACTCTGCGATATAACCTTCATCTTCTTCACTATATCGAACTTTAAAGCTATATTTATTTTCTGTTTTCATAAGTCTTCACCTATAAGTTATGTTCTTCAATCGCCTCAAGTAACTGCTTTACTTGATACGGTTTTGCCTCACCATCTTTATCCAGGAAATTCATGAAAATTGATTTGTCAGTATGTTTCATGATTACATGGGAGCCTTTTTGTCTTTTATAAACAAAGCCATGGTATTCAGCCAATTTTATCAAGTCTCTAAACTTGTAATTTTTAGCTGATACCTTAGCACGTTCAAATAATTTTTCTTTTTTCCCCATTTTATAACGCGAATGTCGGTACCATATTCGGTACCGAAATTACTTTTTTAATAATGAACATTCAAGTTTTAAAGTTCTATAAATTGCGCAGTGTATTGGAGGCGGATGGTGCCTTTGGCTTTTCTCCTTAGCAATCTATAATTCTATTAAATATTTTAAGTCTTTGCAGAGTAAGGGGTAAAGGAGGTAATTGTGGAGATACTTAAACGCTGATTAACTTAGAATACTTCGTTCGCTTTCCGCTGAGGTGTTATCCCAAACGCATAAAAGAGATCCCAATTCATCCTGAGAGAATGAAATAGCCAAAATTTAAATTTAACTGAGTAACAGCACAATGTGGTGAATGTACTTCTTCACCTAAGCTTAGCTCAATTCATCTATGAAAGTAGCATCTATTATATGCGCGGTGATCATGCTTCTGGTTGTTTCAGGGCCGGTTGATGCACAGGAGAGCAACAATACCAACTATATTCTATTATCTGCAAGTGAACAGAGCACCCTGAAAATAGAGGGTACATCAACTCTTCACAGCTGGGATGTTGTGGCCGGGGAGTTCAACGTGAATTTTTCTGTTCCGGAAATGTGGTTGCAGTCAACTGAGAACTGGGACGGCTCTGATGTTGATAAGCTGGAAGTGGTTGTGCCGATTGAAGAAATGGACGGCGGCCGAAGCAGAATGAACCGGGACTTGAAAGAGGCCCTTCGTTCTGAGGAATATCCTGAAATTAAGTTCACCTGGAGTGAGCTGGAATTTGAAGACAGCGGCGACAACAACGGTAAAACAGCCCATGTGAAAGGCAGTTTGTCAGTTGCCGGAGTTACTCGCGACATCGAGTTTAGAGCAGAAATAAACCTGGTTGATCAGTCTCGACTGCAAAGCAGCGGCAGCGTTGAAATCAATATGAAAGATTATGATATAGATCCGCCCCGGGCTTTATTGGGTACCATCAGAACAGGTGAAATGATCGAGATAATTTTTGAATTGGAGCTGAAGAGAAACCACTGAAAGGAGATTCTCAGTAGCAGAAAGTTGATCGGGAAGGCTTTTGTTTTGATCAATTGTATACAATATACGAGGGAACGCATCTCAAAACCAAACCGATTTGGTATTGTATAAGTAATCTATAATCGATAGGTTTCTTTCAGTCAATAAAATGATATTAATTGGTTGGTAATTAAAGAATAAAATGCCGAAAAAAATTGGCTCTCTTACACTTTATTCCGTCGATGATCTGCATGAACTTCTTGGGTTAAGCAAAATGACGATACGCGCCTACCTCAGGGAAGGGAAATTGAAGGGCAAAAAGTTGGGTGTACAGTGGTTTGTTACCGAGGAGGCGATTCGCAGTTACTTTGATGATCCCGTTGAAGGCGAGCCGAAGCCCAAAAAACGGAGTCTCCGCTATATTGTGCAGGGCGTTAACGACCTGGTGAGCGAGACCGAAGAGTGCGCATCGGTTGAGGAAGCGCTGGAAACCCTTAACAACCAGGCTATAATCAGCCTGTTCCAGGTAAAGATTATCGATTCAGGTTCGGGTGAAGTTCTGGAGCTAATAAAAGCGCGTGATTTTATTGAACGTCATAATTAGCGGAGCAATGAGTAAAAAGATTGAAAATACACTGCTTGATGTTATTGAATTCGGCGATGAACCTGAGGATATATTTTACTGCCTGGTTGATGCCAATATCAGTCCGGATGGACTCGACATAAATAAATTAAAGCTGAGCGACCCACGAAATTTCGACTCTGCAATGAAAGAGAGCGGCTGTTTGATGATGCTGACGGGTGATGAGATGGAGGAGCTTATCCGGCGCGGCGAGGTGAAGCGCGATAAATTGCACCAAACCTTTTTAGAGCTTGCCAAAAAAGAGGGTATTCTCAAGTAAAATCAACGGGAAACGGCTCATGCTTTTCCCACCAGAGTTTGGCTTTAATAATAGAGCAGATCGTTTTTGCATCTGTAATCTCTCCGGTGGCTATCATTTCAAGGGCAGCTGCAAAAGAGACTCTGTGATTTAAGACAAATTCGTCATCATCAACACTTTTTGCCTGCTCTGTGAGTCCCCACGCCACGAACACAAAAATTTCTTCATCTGCGTAACCAATGGCAGGGAAGAACGATCCCGCATCAGAAATGGAAGAGCAGCTAATGCCGGTTTCTTCCAAAAGCTCACGTTCAGCCGTTTTAGCCGGTGATTCCCCTTCATCGAGTTTTCCGGCGGGCACCTCTATAAATATTTTGCGTGGAGGATATCTGAATTGTTTCAGAAGCATAATTGTGCCATCTTCAAAAACTGGAACTACAGAACTCGCTCCGGGATGCTTAATCCAGTCCCGGGTAGAGGTTGTGCCATCAGGAAGCTGAACATCGTCTACATAGACTTGAAGCAGTTTTCCATCAAATACATGTTTCGAAGATATTTTTTTTTCGGTAAGCTGTTTTTGGATGCCGGTGGACGCGTCGATTTTCTTTTTGGTCATCTGTAGATTGAGGTTGTAAAAAGTGTATTTTTTAAAAAAAATCAAATCAAACTGTTCACTCCATGAAGGACGTGATAAATGTTGATGGGAAAAAGGTATTGGTTCGGGACGACATATTCACATGGTCGAACCTGATTTCTTTTTCGCGTGTAGTTGTAACCATACCTATTATTTATCTTCACTACGAAAACAATCGTGAAATCAGTCTGATTGTCACAGTTTTGATATTCTACGGGGCTATTTCTGATTATCTTGATGGACTGGTGGCACGGCTCAGAAACGAAATATCTGAGCTGGGTAAAATACTTGACCCTGTTGCGGATAAAGTAATGGCGTTCTTTCTTTTTTTCTATACGGTATGGCTGGGCTGGATTCCACTCTGGTTTTTTCTGATTGGTGTGGTTCGTGACGTTTGCATAATGATCGGCTCAGGGTACATTAAATCAAAGCGTGGTAGGGTTGCTATGTCAACCATGTCGGGGAAAATATCGGTGAACATCCTGGCTCTCTACTGGATTGCCGTGTTTTTCTTTCGAGAAGCAACAACAGTTCATCATGTTTTAATGTTTGCATCTTTACTTTTGATGGTGATCTCTTTTGTACACTACTTTTACAGATATAAAAAAATATTAGATGGTGCTGAATTTAATTAG
>CAZKIZ010000005.1:0-13120 GCA_964552935.1 uncultured Rhodohalobacter sp.
GTTTAATTCCCCGACCTCTGAGTCGGAAAAAGATAAAAGTCCCCCCTTTTGCCGAGGGCATCCCTTTGGGGGAAGGGGGAAGCGAACGGAGTGAGCTGGGGGATGATCCAGTAGGCGTTGATTCAAGTAAATTAACAATTTTTATGGTCTCAAAACTCTACAAATCATCCCCCATTGCCCCCTTCGAAGGGGGGACACTCCAAAAGTAAGCTTTGTATTGACCAAAAAGTTAAGGATTCTTTTTTTAAATTCAGTACATCACTTTAACAGAAGATTCAAACTCTGAAACAACGAAATAAATCTATTTCAACAGGGTAAACTTCCGGGTAAACATTTGGCGGTTTCTCGACTCTTGTTCTACAATTTCCATTCTGTAGATATAGACACCACTCGGCAGGTGGGAGGCATTATAGATTAATGTATGGTCACCGGCTGTACGTGGCTCATTCAGCAGAATGTCTATGCTGCGGCCAAGCTGATCAAATACCTCAATTTTGACGGTACTATTCTGCGGCAGCCTGTACGAAATGGTTGTTGCCGGATTAAATGGATTCGGATAGTTCTGGTTTAACCGGGCAGTGGCAGGTCTCTCATCAAAAAAGCGCTGGCTCCCCATGGTTAATGTATCGGCCGGAATAACCTCACCATTTTGATCTAACAGTTCAGGAAATTCAGCACGGAAAGCATCGTCACTGAAAATTACCTGCTCAATTACATAGGGATATGTACTATCGGCGGTTGCCGCGGAGTCACTCTGCTGAGCCTGACACAGCTGCTGCAGCGAAATAAGTAATAAAATGGATATGAAAATTGAGCGTAACATTTATGCTATATCTTTGCCTGTTGTGTTTTAATTGATCTTCTCTGTTCTTTATACTCTAAACAGCGACATTTGTTTAGCCTGATATCAAAATACTTTTTTGTAAAACAGAACCTTCAACAATTGAAGACTCGGATTGCAAACGTAAAAGATGGAACCCTATTTCTCAGTTGATCACAATTGTTCAAACTATCGTTGTTCGCCCTATAAATTGGGTTATCGGCCGTGGCTGCAATTAGATAAAGTTCAGCATATAAAATTGTGAGGCTCCATCGCGTATTCCGGAGGTTAATGAGTCGCTCCATCCTTAAAGAAGCCTCAGGATGTTTGAGCTGAAAGCCGCTTCCTCATGCGGGCAGAGATCGATTTGCGCCACTCCTTAATGGAAGCCACGGCACGGGTGGTTTCAAGGTAGACGATTGGGATTAAAAAGAGGGTGATAAATGTGGAAACCAGCAGGCCGCCTATGACAACCCTTGCAAGTGCCGCCTGAATTTCTGCTCCGACTCCTATTCCCACAGCCAGCGGAACCATGGCAAGGATTGTTGTTAATGAAGTCATCAAGATGGGGCGCAGTCGCAATTTGGACGCTTCAACGATCGACGTTACCAGGTTCCGGCTTTCATCACTCCGCCGCATCAGGTTAATGTAGTCTATCAGGACAATGGCGTTATTCACTACAATTCCGAGAAGCATCAAAACGCCCATCAGACTCTGCATATTTATAGTGGTACCCGTTAAGATCAAGGTGGGAACCACCCCAATTAGCGCTACAGGCACTGAAAGCATTACGATAAGCGGGTCAAGAAAACGCTCAAACTGGGCGGCCATCACCATATATACGAGAACAAGCGCAAAAATAATTGCCATTGTGAAATCATCCTGAGCCCGCTGAAGCTCCTCGTATTCTCCGCCAAAATAGACGGAGTACCCCTCGGGAAATTGAATTTCTGAAAGTGAAGCCTCCATTCGCGATACAGCGTTGCCGAGAGTTACGTCCTCCTCAAGATTGGCCGTTAAATACATTACCCTCTGACCGTCAACCCGGTTCACCGATGTGGGTCCCCTGGTTCGCTCTTGTTCAATGACGCTGGATATCGGAACAATTCGTTCATCACCGGTTCGGATGCTGATATTCCCAATATCATCCATCTCTACGCGATCCTGCGGGCGCAACCGGACCATGATGGGCCTCTCTTCTCCATTTACACGGAACACACCGGCCATACTTCCGGCGATGTTGGTCTGGATCGTACCGGCAACTTCATCCACTCCAATACCAAGTTCGGCAGTCTTCTCCCGGTTGATGGTAATATCCTGCTGGGGACGGCCTTCAGACTCTTCAATTTCGATATCAGTCACGCCCGGAACTCTCTCGAGCTGGTTTCGTACGCTTCGGGCGAGCTCCCGGGAGGTTTCAAGATCGTATCCGCGCAGCTGAAGTCCCACAGCCGCATCTTCATCACCACCGCCGGTACGAAATACCCGTCTCATAATCCATAAGCCTCCACGAGTGTAAACACGCAGATCGGCGCCGGGAAGTACATTTTGAAGGTTACTGCGAATGTCACTGGCAATTTCATCAGCAGTACGATCGCGCTCATCCTGTCCAACCAAATTGATATCAATTCTGCCGTCGCCGCCCCAACCACCTAAATCGCGGGTGTAGTAGGCCACTTCAGCCGGATCGATAAGCTGTTGTACGATTTCATCTAGTTCTTCAAAATAATTATGGATCACGGCCAGGTTCATTCCGTCTTCCATCCGCATGCTCACCCGAACCTCATCAGCCTCAGTTTCAGGTGCAAGTTCAAACGGAATACCGGGAATCATATACAGAGAAACAGCAAACAGCACGCCGGTGAGGCCGAGTACGATCCATTTTCGCTGCATGGCCGATCGCAGCATATGAGTGTATTTGTCATCCATTTTTTTATAAAACCGATCCCCTTTATTCTCCTTTTCTTTTTCACCAAACGGTTTAATGGTCATAAACCGGCTCGACAGCATCGGAACCAGGCTAAGGGCAACCAGCAGCGAGCAGAAGATTGAAAATACAACAACCAGTCCCAGTTCCTGGAACATGCTGCCGGTAGTGGTCTGCATGAAAACGAGCGGCAGAAAAATGACGGATGTGGTTAGCGTTGCGGCAACAATGGCACCGGCCACCTCTTTGGTACCGAGGTTTGAGCTCTCAATCAATTCCGTACCCTGCTCCCGTTTTCGGACGATGTTCTCGAGTACAACAATGGCGTTATCAACAATCAACCCGATACCGAGTGCGAGGCCGCCAAAGCTCATCTGGTTCAGAGTGAGCCCGCCAAAATAGAGCAGACCAAAGGTAGCAATGATTGAGATGGGTATAGATACGGCAATAATCAGTGTTGTTGATACATTCCTGAGAAAGGCAAAAAGCACAATCACCGCAAGAATTCCGCCCCAAATAGCCGCATTCTGTACCGTATTGATGGAGTCCTGAATAAACTGGCTCTGATCGGTAATAACCATCAGCTCCATATCGCCGCGAATATTGTTGATCCGCTCTACCTCTGCCTTAATCTCTTCGGCTACGGAAACGGTATTGGCCCCGGACTGTTTCCGAATAGCCAGGCGAAGTGTGGCAACGCCGTCAATTTCAACATAGCGGGTAATATCTTCATAACCGTGCTGTATATCTGCTACATCTCCCACGCGCAGCGGCCGTCCATCAACATTCGTAATGACGGTTTGACTGATTTCGCCGATGGTTTGAAATTCTCCCTGTGTTCGAACGTAAAAATCACTGTAACCATCTTTGATATCTCCGCCCGGCAGGGTAATGTTATCGCGGTTTAAAGCATTGATAACATCGTTTGCTGTGATATTTGATGAGAGGAGGCGCTCCCGGTTCAGGTCAACCTGTACCTCACGATCGATTCCACCCCACACATCGATGGTTCCTACTCCGGGAATCTGTTCGAAAAACATCGAAACCTCCCGCTCAAGAATCTGCGTCAGTTCTGCAAGATTACGATCAGACCGGACGCCGATGATCACAATCGGGAAATCATCGGGACGAAACTGGCGGATTCTGGGTGCATCGGCTTCAACAGGAAGATCATCTCTGATTCGGTCCAAAGCATCCCTGACGTTGTTGGCCGCCGCATCGAGATTCGTGCCGCGGGAAAATTCAAGGCTTACGCTGCTGGAGCCTTCGCTTGAGGTGGAGCTCATTTGTTCCACGTTCGGAATGCCTGATAGAGCATTTTCAAGAGGATCTGTGATGATCAGCTCCATCTCTTCAGGGCCCACATTGTCGTAGCTTACACTTACGGAGAGCTGGGGAGACTCGATTTCAGGAAGGAGATCAACAGGCAGGTATCTAAATCCAACGAACCCGACAAGTATAATAATCAGGAATACCATTGTTGTTGCAATGGGTCGTTTTATGGATGTAGAGGTTAATGACATACCGTATTGATTTTAAAATTTAGTTGCTGCTGTTATCTCCAAAAATAATTTGTTCCATATCCCGGGCCTGCATGTTTTGCAGTTCCATTACTTTATCCCAAGTCTCCATTCTGATGTAAGCCTCATCTCTGTCCCACTCCGCCAGCTGATTTTGACCAATAGTAACCACCCAGTGATCGGAGTTGTCAATCTCTTCTATCCCGGCAACCCCTCTTCCTTCTTCTATCACGGTAACAGGCACAAACCGAACCGGTACCTGGGCAGGGGAGACCCGCCTTGTTTGAGAATCTTCACCATTTTCAAATTCCAGCTCCCGTTCAAGAATGCTCATATCCGCAAGGTAAATTCCGGTTTCACCCTCTACCGGATGATCATACAGAGCTGTTTTGGGAATGAGTGTTGTCTGATCGGTTTCGCCATAAAAAATGTCGATCGTTACAAACATTCCGGGCTGAAGTCCGGCACTGTTCTGCTCTATACTTAGCTGTGCGATGGTAGTATGAGTCACAGGATCTAAAAAGGGCGAGATTCGCTCAACGGTTGCTTCTGCCGGGTTGTTCAGTCCGCTGGAGGTAATAATTTCAGCACGGTCACCCTGTTCTATGACAGAGCTCATCCTCTCGGTAAGCATCACGTGTGCACGCATATTATCGGTATCGCCAACCCTGAACAGCTGGGTGCCTGTATCCACACGCTGACCCACCTCGGCATTGCGGCTGCCCACAACTCCGCTCACGGGAGATTGAATAACCGTATTCTCCAGGTTACTTTTCTGCTCTTCAACTTGTGAAGCTGCTCTCTCCATCTGTGATCGTGAGAGGTCTACACTCGCCTCTGCGGCGTCAATGTCGGCCTGAAGAGTTTCGAGCTCCAGTTCCGTTTCTAATTCCCTCTCCCGCAATTCTCTCACTCTTTTAAATTGAGCCTGGAGTCTTCTGAGGTCCGCCTCTGACTGGCGCAGCTGAGCCCGTGCTATTTGATGATCGTATTCCGCCTGGTTGAGCTGTTCACGTACGGCAACATCGCGGAAGCGCAGAAGTGTGTCACCTTCAGATACGCGGTCGCCGTCGTTGACCATAATCTCTGTGATCCGGGCGCTGATCTCAGGATAAATGTCAACCTGATTGCGTGCCCGCAATTCTCCTGTGGTCCGATGCACCAATGGAAGAGCTCCTACTCTAAGTTCAACTGCTTCAACAGTGACTGATTCAGAGAGATCGGTCTCATCCACCTGTTCCTCAGAACAGGATATCAGTGCTGCAGATAATAAAATGGCGAGCAGGAATCGGGTTTGAAATAGTATTCCGTACGTGTGGTTCATCTACATAAGACTAAAAGATTTATCTTTATATACACTCATAAACATTAGCTAACACCAGAGGGTTTATTGATTTTATATGTTTGAAATTATTTAACAACTAACGAAAAGGATACATATCAGGTCCATCAATGATGTTGCCTGCAAGCAGGCGATACTCTCAAATTCGTGAATCTGCCGTCACATTAAATTTGACCCGGCCTAAGTGAGATTGTCGTATGCCATCAGGAAAGCCTAAGATTAAAATAATCTAATCTTATTGGCCTCCAGCTATTTACCAATATTTACAAAAGGGGAGACTTAATGAAATTTTGGTCCAAAGAGTGAAGGTCAAGGCCTGCTTGACTTTATTAGATTAAAAGAGTCATTTCAATGGTGGCAAAATTTTACGGGATCAAAAAAGTATTTTTTAATCCTGAAATGTCATCAATACAAACAGACATTAACCAAATCATACGTTCAATTAGAAAATATCTACTGTTACCACTGCTTTTAGTATTCATGATTTCTTGTGATCAGAGTTCACAAGTGATGAGTCCTGATGAAGATCACGATTCAGCAACCGATGTAAGAGCAATTACCGGCAATGAAAGTCACTCCAGTATTCCCGGTCGTTTTATTATTACGCTGGAACCTAAAAGCGATCCATCTGCTGTTGCAAGTGAGTTCGATGTGTCGCCCGATTACGTGTACAGAACCGTGATAAACGGTTTCGCGGGTGAGATTTCCGAAGCTGCACGGAACGGACTGATGAGAGACAACCGCGTTGTGCGGGTTGAAAGAGATGGCGTTGTTACAACGTCGGGTACCACCCAGGAGAATGCCACCTGGGGTCTTGACAGAATTGACCAGCGAGAATTGCCGCTTGACGATAAATATGTTTATACAGAAGTGGGCACAGGTGTAGATGCATATATTCTTGATACCGGAATTCTGTACACCCACGAAGAATTCCAGGGAAGGGTCGCCACAGATTTTTTCTTTGATGCTTTTTCAGATGGCCAAAACGGAAATGATTGTAATGGCCACGGTACCCATGTTGCAGGTACAGTAGGCGGAGCAGTCTACGGTGTGGCTAAGGATGTAAACCTGGTGGCTGTCCGCGTACTTGATTGTAACGGATCTGGAACGTTTAGCGGTGTTATTGCCGGAATGGACTGGGTGGCAGAGAACGCATCGGGTCCATCGGTGGCAAATATGTCGCTTGGCGGAGGCAGCAGCGAAACGGTTGATGATGCAGTTGAGCGTATGTTCGATGCAGGTGTTCCGGTTATTGTAGCCGCCGGCAATGGAGACAGGAGAGGCCGTGAGCAGGATGCATGCGGATCGTCACCCGCAGGTGCAGATCGCGCCTACACAATTGGAGCAACCAGCAGTAACGACAGCAAAACGAGCTGGTCTAACTATGGCGACTGCGTGAACATGTTTGCTCCCGGAGCAAGTATTACTGCCGCCTGGCACACAGGTGATACAGCCATCAATACGATCAGCGGCACAAGCATGGCTGCACCTCATGTTGCCGGTGTTGCCGCTCTCTACCTGCAAAATAACCCGAACGCAAGCAGCCAGGACGTATACAATGCTATTACCGAGTTCAGTACAAAAAATATTGTCACAAACTCCCGTACCGATAATAACCACATGGTTTACAGTCTGCTGGGTGATAGTGACGGTGGTTCTGGTGGCGACGATGGAGATGATGGCGACACACCCAATGAGCCGCCTTCAGCATCCTTTACATTCACGTGCGACGATCTGAATTGTGATTTTGATGCATCTGGATCATCTGATAGTGACGGAACCATTACCGTTTACGACTGGGACTTTGGTGACGGCAGCAGCGGAACAGGTGAATTTGCAAGTCATTCCTATGGATCTGACGGCACATACACGGTTACGCTTACAGTAACTGATGATGGAGGTGCTACAGATAGTGACTCCCAAAATGTATCGGTAAGTGATTCATCCGATGATGGAGGAGATAACGGAGATGTAGGTGACAACAGTCCTGTTATTGACAGCTTTACAGCCAGTGCCCGATCAACCGGACCCTGGTTAAGAGGAACGGTTAACTGGACGGTTTCAGATGAAGATGGCGATCTCGATACTGTAGTTGTAGAGATGCTTGATGGAACATCCGTAGTTGATACTGTTACCATAAATGTAAGCGGCAGCAGCGCCTCAGGTGAAACAGAACTCAGAACAAGAGGTGGTGCTGATTCAGTACGAATTACTGTTACAGATAAAAATGGCAACACTTCTACTGATACCAAACCAGTATAAAGCTGCTAATTTTGAATTCGATCAATAACTGACAAATAAGCCACTCAATTAATTGGGTGGCTTTTTTTTTGCAAGAAATTTTACAAAAGTTGATTTAGAACTTATCAATCAGCTAATGTAGCGATGCGGGAATAACCCCCTTCAGCTTTGTAACAATAGTTCGCGAGTTGCGATAAATAATTTGAAATAAATATTGTTTAAGTCTCTGTTTCTTGTGACTTAAAATCTGTGTAAAATGAAATCACAACGGGATAACCTCATTTGATTGAATCCCCAAATAATATGGGGATCTAAACAAGAGTTATGTCACATCTGAAATAATTTAACTGTACAGGAAACGATTATGAAAGCACAATTACTAACGATTGTGCTGCTCTTCTCAGTGATGATTTCATCAGCTTTTGCACAGAACCGCGGCCAATCTGAAAACCAGATTTTACAAAAACATCCACTTGAAAAAACGTTGAAGCTTCTGGATAAGAGCAGAATCGCTCAAATCACTCATAAATCAGCCAATCAAGACTTTCAGCTGAGTGAAATTGAACGGCAGACTTGGACAGGAGAAGACTGGTTGCCATTTTTTAAGACTGAATATAGCTATGAGTCATCGAGAAGAGTTCAATCACTGGAGTCGAACTACGAGCAATCGGACTGGGTAGTCAACTACAAGGAATTTTATACCTACGAAAACGACTTGCTGACAAATCTTTTGTCTCAAATTAAGGTTCAAGATGAATTTGTAAATGAGTATCGGGAAACCTTCACCTACCAGCCGTTTGCAGGGCAGCAGATTTTGAACGTTGTGTTAGAAGAAATTTGGGATTCTTTTGATGGGGCCTGGTTGAACGACAGCAGAACCACTATAGTGGTCGAGAGTGGAATGCTCTCTGAAATACTCTATGAGGAGTGGGAGGATGACGAATGGGTTTTATATGATCGCACCCTGTTTGATGAGTCAGATGGCAATCTTGTCGAAACGATTCAGATGTACGACTACTTTTCCGGAGAGTGGGAAGATGTTGAACGAGTGATTTACCCAGATATCACCTTCATTGAATTCTATAACAGAATAACTCAGTATTTTGATTATGTGGAAGATGGCAGGTCGATTTTATTGGTAGGACTGCTGCCGGATTACACCTCTTTTGAATGGGATGACTTTGAAGAGGAGTGGATTCCAACTTTAAGACAGGTAACTGAAGCATCAACAAACCTGAAAAACGATGCGGTTACGGCCAATTCAATTTCATCTGAAGTTTACGATTATGACGATGAGTTGTGGTTCTCAACCATTGAGTATGTCATTGGTTATGCTAATGATGGTAATATTGTAAATTTTAGTATCTACAGTTATGACATGTCATTTGAAAAGCAGACGAGCAGCCTTAACCTTTCACTTGTATACATGGAAGATTACATCTACAACGAGAATAATCTTTTAAGCACTATATTAGAGTATGGAGAGAATTTTGGGCTCTTTTTCAAGCAACTTGTGGATGAAAATCCGCCAACTGGACGTTCACTGCATATTTGGGAAGGAGTATCAACATCGACTGAATTCCTATCCAGCCCTTTATCATTTCGGCTGAATGCTGCATATCCGAACCCCTTTAACCCGTCAACAGTAATTCCTTTCCAGCTGGCAACGTCGTCAAACGTAACCATTCAGGTATATGACATGCTCGGCAGGAACATAACCACACTGGTAAATGAATATAAACCTGCCGGAGAATATACAGTGCGTTTTGATGGATCGGGTTTGTCAAGTGGCGTGTATATGATCAGAATGGTCGCTCCCGGACTTCAGCAAACAAGGAGTGTAACACTTTTAAAATAACGTAACTACAGAGATCAAAGAGAGAGTCGTGCATTTAATAAAAAAAGTGTTCATAAAAAAACCCGGCTGATCGTAAATCAGACGGGTTTTAAACTCTTTAGAAATAAATGAGAAACTATCGTTTTTCAACTGGAGTCCACTCCAGGTTTTTCTCGCCAATATAAAGTGCACGCGGACGAACCAGGCGGTTGTTTTGATCCTGCTCAATGTAGTGCGCAGTCCAACCGGATACCCGGCTCATGGCGAAAATACATGTAAACAGGTCAGGCTTGATTCCAATAGAGTAGTAGACTGTAGCAGAGAAGAAATCAACATTGGGGTCGATATCTTTTTCGCTTTTCATCGTCTTCAAAATAGCCTCAGACCACTCATAAAGTTTTTCGTGCCCTGTCTCTTCTGAAAGACTTTTCGACATTCCGCGAAGAAGTCTGGCCCGGGGATCAAACGTCTTATAGACGCGGTGGCCGAACCCCATGATCTTTTCCTTGTTCGCCAGCTTCTTTTTTGTAAACTCAACGGGATCCGCTGTATCGGGATCCTCTTCGAACTCCAGAAGCATGTTCATAACGGCCGTGTTTGCACCACCGTGCAGTGGCCCCTTCAGGGCGCCAATTGCCCCGGCTATGGCTGAAAACATATCAGACTGTGTGGAACAGATAGCCCGACCTGTAAAGGTTGATGCGTTCATTCCGTGCTCGGCGTGTAAAATAAGACAGAGATCCATCGTTTTTTCAGCCTCTTTGCCCGGCTTCTCTCCGTTTAGCATATAGAGAAAATTGAATGCGGTGCTTCCTTCATCCAGAGGCTCTACAATTTCTTTACCGTCTCGTGCCCGTGCAAATGCTGCAATAATTGTGGGCATTTGTGCCGCCATTGCAACCGCGTCGAGCATGTTCGTGCTGTCTTTATCCTGAAAGTCTGCCAGCATAGAAACGGCTGAACGGAGAACGGACATCGGTTCTGCCTTCTTATTGGTCGTTTTGATGTAGTTCAGTACCGGTTCAGGCAGCTTGCGCTGGCCAATGAGATCGTTTTTCAGCTTATCCAGCTCTTTTTGATTTGGCAGCCGGTCATTCCATAGCAGAAAGCAGACCTCTTCAAATGTTGCATTCTCAGCCAGGGTGTCAATATTGTAGCCTGCGTAGATGAGCTCACCTTTTTGGCCATCGATAAAACTTTTAGTCGTAGAAAATGCTACAATCCCTTCAAGTCCTTTGTTTATATATGGGTATTGATCTGTATCGATGCTGTCCAAATTTTGTTTGGCCATAAATATATCCGTAATTAAGATTCTGTGTTTCAGCCTCTGCTTATTATTCAGGTGATGAATCGTTCAAACTTCGAACACGTAGTCCAGAATGTGTAAGGTAAACCCGAGATCAGAGGCGTTGATTTTTATACTCAAAAATACAAAAACAGAGCGTACTTTAGAAGCGCTATTCAGCTTATGTTTAAACCAGTGAGTAAACCGGGCAAATTTAAAACTTTTTTACAGGCGTTCCTCTTTTTTTGCCTCATTCCACCAGCGATCCATCTCTTCGAGGCCGGCCTTACTGAGTGACCGGTTGTTCTCCTTCAGTTTAGTTTCGATATATCGAAAGCGGCTGTCAAATTTTTTGTTAGCCATTCGTATTGAGTCTTCAGCGTTGAGATCAAGCAGACGCCCCACGTTTACGAGGCTGAACAGCAGGTCTCCGAACTCTTCCGCCTGTTCACTTTTGTTCTGACCGTCTATCGCTTCTCGCCACTCGTCAATCTCCTCATTCAGCTTTTCCCAGGCCAGTGACCACTCTGCCCAGTCGAAGCCCACGTTGGCCGCCTTTTCCTGCATTCTGTGAGCTTTAATCAATCCCGGCAGATGTCCCGGTATACCGTCCAGAATCGAATCGCGTCCCTCTTTTAGCTTGATCGACTCCCAGTTTTCAGCAACTTGTTTGTCATCATTCACTTTCGTGTCTGAAAATATGTGTGGATGCCGGCGAATCAGCTTCTCAGAGATACGAAGGATCACATTCTTGATATCGAACCGGTTTTCTTCATCAGCTATCCTGCTGTGAAAAACGATATGAAGTAACAGATCGCCCAGCTCTTTCGAGAGCTCATCGTAATCTTCATTTTCTATAGATTCCACCGCTTCATACGCCTCTTCAATCAGGTTCTCCTTAATTGAATGGTGTGTCTGCTTTTTGTCCCACGGACACTCTTTCCGGAGTATCTCTATAAGTTTGATGAAGTCGTTAAAATTGCTGCTTGGTTTGATATGGCTGTAATCCATTACGTTTCTCTTTTCTCTTTTTGTGCAGCAGGAAAAAGAATGTTGTTCAGAATCAGCCTGTAGCCGGGGCTGTTGGTATGTAGGCTCAGGTCGGTTGGGGGATCACCCACCCGGTGAGTATAATCTTCAGGATCGTGGCCGCCATAAAATGTGAATGTTCCTTCACCGTAGTTGCCGTGCAGATACTTTACCTGGTCGCGGCCCGGCGATTCTGCAAGAACAACGACGTTGTTTTTTACTTTATCAGACTGAAATGCTGTAGTCTGACCGTAAAAGCCGGGAATACTGCTCACGTGGTTTTGTGTGAGCATGGTTGGTACCGGGTCCCACTTGGCAGAAAATTCGAAAAGAGTAAAATAGTCGAGACTCTCACTAATACGGTTGATGTTTACTTCTACATCAATATTACCGTGAGAATAGACATAGGCATCGGTCTCAACTCTGAAATTGTGGAAGGCAAACGTGTTTGAATAGTTTAGACGCTCGTTTACGTTCGGGTCGATAGGATCGCCGTCTATTTCACTGGGCACAATATCCAGATCTATTGCTGCAAGAGCTATATCAAAGGTATTTGTACCGGAGCACATGGCAAACATAAAGCCGCCATTGCCGATATAATCCCGGATCTCAAGCACAACATCTCGTTTCAATTCGCTGACTTTGCCGTAACCCAGCTCTGATGCCAGTTCCTGCAGCTGATTCACCTGCGAAATATACCAGGGTGCATTTCTGTAGGTGCCGTAAAACTTACCAAACTGACCCGTAAAATCTTCGTGATGGAGATGCAGCCAGTCGTAATTGTCGAGCTCACCCGAGAGAACATCCTTGTCGTAAATCAGATCGTAGGGAACCTCTGCATAATCCAGGGCAAGGGTTACGGCATCGTCCCACGGCATGGTTTGAGGCGGAGCATAAACGGCTATTTTCGGAGCGGTTTCAAGATTTATAGCGGCAGTGTTCACATTGGGTTGCTCCACTTCCTGAATAATTCTCTCTGCTTCTGCTTCAGATATCAGTTCAATCGAAACACCGCGTACACGACTCTTGCGCACAATATCGGCGGTGTTGGCCGTCAAAAAACTCCCCCCGCGGTAGTTCAGCAGCCAGTCGGCCTCCTGATTCTGGGTAAGGACCCAG